>NZ_JBWKWB010000063.1:260-544 GCF_059421985.1 Pseudomonas sp. GW821-FHT02A11 | reverse complement strand
CTGTGGGAGCGAATTTATTCGCGAGACGGCGGAACATCCGACGGATATGGATCGGATGTAATGGCCAATCGCGAATGAATTCGCTCCCACAGAAATCCGCAGTCGCTGCGAAGTGCAGGGCCGGACCCGGATCCAACTGTGGGAGCGAATTTATTCACGAGACGGCGGAACATCCGACGGATATGGATCGGATGTGATGGCCAACCGCGAATGAATTCGCTCCCACAGAAATCCGCAGTCGCTGCGAAGTGCAGGGCCGGACCCGGATCCAACTGTGGGAGCGA
>NZ_JBWKWB010000063.1:0-162 GCF_059421985.1 Pseudomonas sp. GW821-FHT02A11 | reverse complement strand
GTGATGGCCAACCGCGAATGAATTCGCTCCCACAGAAATCCGCAGTCGCTGCGAAGTGCAGGGCCGGACCCGGATCCGGATCCAACTGTGGGAGCGAATTTATTCGCGAGACGGCGGAACATCCGACGGATATGGATCGGATGTAATGGCCAATCGCGAATG
>NZ_JBWKWB010000062.1:0-705 GCF_059421985.1 Pseudomonas sp. GW821-FHT02A11 | reverse complement strand
CCAATCCTGCCTGATTCCACGCGGCCAGGCCTTCCGGGGGCATCGCTTCCCCACCGGCATGCACCTGCTTCAAACGACCATAGTCACGCGGGCCTGCAGCCGCGAAATCGCGGGCCAAGAGGTTCCAGTAGGCCGTCGTCAGGTCGACCACGCTGATCTGTTTGTCGATCAGCTCGCGATAGAACGTCTCGCTGTCCCAGATATCGGTGCCGCGCAACACCACCGACGCACCGCAGATCAGCGCCGGATACAGCTGCTCGACAAAGCCGTCGAAGTTGAAGGTGGAGAACTGCAAAACTCGGTCGCTGCCGTTCATGTTGAAGAACTGCAACGACACATAGGCGTGGCGGGTCAGCGCCAAGTGACTGATGCCAACGCCTTTTGGGCGACCTGTGGAACCCGAGGTGAACATCACGTAGGCCAGGTTCTGCGGATCGGTGTGATTCGGCAGATTGTCAGCACTCAAACCCGACCAGGCTGCGTTCTGATCCAGGCTCAGATGCGCAACCCCAAATGGAATCGCCAGCCGCTCAACCAGATGGCTGTGGGTCAGCAGCAATTGGGTGCCGCTGTCCTCGATCATGCATTGCAGGCGATCCTGCGGGTATTCCGGGTCCAGCGGCACGTAACCGCCACCGGCCTTGAGCACCGCCAGCAGGCCGATGATCATGTCCAGCCCACGCTCGACGGCAATGCCGACCAGTA
>NZ_JBWKWB010000061.1:0-717 GCF_059421985.1 Pseudomonas sp. GW821-FHT02A11 | reverse complement strand
GACGACACCCGCTCGATCACTGAGCCTGCAGGCGCCTTGGCCGCGGCAGGGATCAAGAAGTACGTCGAGCAGTATGAAGTCAAAGGCCAGACCTTCGTGGCCATCGAGTCGGGCGCCAACGTCAACTTCGACCGCCTGCGCCACGTCGCCGAACGTGCCGAACTGGGCGAAGGCCGCGAGGCGATCATTGCCGTGACCATCCCCGAGCAGCCGGGCAGCTTCAAGGCTTTCTGCGAGGCCGTGGGCAAGCGCCAGATCACCGAATTCAACTACCGCTACCACACCGACCGCGAGGCGCACATCTTCGTCGGCGTGCAGACCCACCCGGAAAACGACCCGCGCAAGGCGCTGATCGCCAGCCTCACCGAGCAAGGCTTCCCGGTGCTGGACTTGACCGACAACGAACTGGCCAAGCTGCATCTGCGGCACATGGTGGGCGGACATTCGGAGCGGGTCAGTGATGAGATGGTGTTCCGTTTCGAATTCCCGGAGCGGCCGGGGGCGCTGTTCAACTTTCTGAATAAGCTGGGCGGGAAGTGGAATATTTCGATGTTCCACTACCGCAATCACGGGGCTGCGGATGGTCGCGTGGTGGCCGGGTTGGTGGTGCCGGAGGACGAGCGGCATCGCGTGCCCAAGGCGCTGGCGGAGATTGGCTACCCGTATTGGGATGAGACGAATAACCCGGCGTATCGGTTGTTCCTCGGTTAACGCCGA
>NZ_JBWKWB010000060.1:0-882 GCF_059421985.1 Pseudomonas sp. GW821-FHT02A11 | reverse complement strand
TCCTCAGGGTACTTAGATGTTTCAGTTCCCCTGGTTCGCCTCGCAAGCCTATGTATTCAGCTTGAGATAACTGTCTTGTGACAGCTGGGTTCCCCCATTCAGACACCTCCGGATCACAGTCTGTTTGCCGACTCCCCGAAGCTTTTCGCAGGCTACCACGTCTTTCATCGCCTCTGACTGCCAAGGCATCCACCGTATGCGCTTCTTCACTTGACCATATAACCCCAAGCAATCTGGTTATACTGTGAAGACGACATTCGCCGAAAGTTTGCATTCACAAACTTTACCTTAGCCTGAAGAACCACCAGTGAAAGTGGCCTTCAGTCTATCTTTCTATCACATACCCGAATTTTTAAAGAACGATCTAATCAAAGACTAGAAATCAACATTCATCACCCAGCGGATGGAATGCTCATTTCTAAGCTTTCAGATTCAGAAGCAGTAAATGGTGGAGCCAAGCGGGATCGAACCGCTGACCTCCTGCGTGCAAGGCAGGCGCTCTCCCAGCTGAGCTATGGCCCCGTATCGCTACAGGATCTACCACAAAATTGGTGGGTCTGGGCAGATTCGAACTGCAAAAAACCTGACCTCACCGCTCTCTACCTTGGAGGCGGGGTGCGCTCTATCCAAATACTCACCAGGCAACTGGTGGGTCTGGGCAGATTCGAACTGCCGACCTCACCCTTATCAGGGGTGCGCTCTAACCAACTGAGCTACAGACCCGAATCGGGTGCAAAGCAAAAGCTGCTTCTAATCGTCTTCTTCAATGAATCAAGCAATTCGTGTGGGAACTTGCGAAGAAGCTGAGTCTTCGATTAAGGAGGTGATCCAGCCGCAGGTTCCCCTACGGCTACCTTGTTACGACTTCACCCCAGTCATGAA
>NZ_JBWKWB010000059.1:0-983 GCF_059421985.1 Pseudomonas sp. GW821-FHT02A11 | reverse complement strand
GACATTCGTTTTCGGAGGTCTGCGATGCGAGCCACAGAGTTCAAGGCTTGGCTATCGGCGATATCCCAGCTTAACCCCGAGCAGCGCAAACAGCTGGAGGCGCGAGTGTTGCGCCCGCACGCGGTGCTGGAAGACGCCCTCGCGATGCCGCAGCAGTGTCCACGCTGCTCGGCAGAGGCGCTGCGTCCTTGGGGAGCGAGCCACGGCTTGCCGCGTTATCGGTGCAAGGCGTGTGGGCGCACCTGCAACGCATTGACGGGAACACCCTTGGCGCGTTTGCGTCATCGTGATCGGTGGGCTGACTATGCCGAGTCCATGACGCAAAGCCTGGTGATTCGCAAGGCTGCCAAGCGCTGCGGTGTGGATAAAACCACTTCTTTTCGTTGGCGGCATCGCTTCCTCAGGTTGATCGCCGAGCACCGTGCCGAGCATGTGTCAGGCGTAGTCGAAGCCGATGAAACGTTCTTCCTTAGATCGTTCAAGGGGCAGCGAGACCTGCCTCGCCCTGCGCGTAAACGAGGCGGTAAAGCGAAGAGCAAGGGTATGAGTGATGATCTTGTGCCGGTGTTGGTGGTGCGCGATCGCAGCCCGCAGCATGCGGACTTTCAACTGGAAAAGCTCGATGGCGCGCATGTAAGCGAGGTGCTCAAGCCGCTGATCAGTCCAGACGCGGTGCTTTGCACCGACAGTGCGGCGGTCTACCACGGCTTCGCCCGCGCGCAAGGCATTACTCACCGCCGATCCAATCTGCGGCAGAAGCGGCGATGCGACGGGGCCTTTCATATCCAGAACGTAAACGCCTATCACGCTCGCTTGAAAGGCTGGCTTCATCCGTTCCACGGCGTGGCGACCAAGTATCTGGCGAATTACCTGGGTTGGCGTCGGATGCTGGAGCGATATGGAAGTCAGCTCAACCCATTGATTTTGCTGAAGGAAGCGCTTGGCTATGAACCTGCGCAACAATTAACGCAGACATAGCCAAT
>NZ_JBWKWB010000058.1:0-1436 GCF_059421985.1 Pseudomonas sp. GW821-FHT02A11 | reverse complement strand
TGAACTGACCCCCAAAAGTTGGACAAAAAGCGCTAGAGGCTCATGGCCTGGGTTCGAAACTGCACCGGACTCAGGCCGTTGAGCTTGAGGCTGAGTCGATCATGATTGTAGTAGCGGATGTAATCCTCAAGCCCCGTCTGCAATTGCTCGATGGTGTCAAAGCGCTCCTGGTAAAAAAACTCGCTCTTGAGCGTGCCGAAGAAACTCTCGATGACCGCGTTGTCGTAGCAGTTGCCCTTGCGTGACATGCTCTGCTGAAGACCTCTATCCGCCAGCAGATATCGGTATTTAACCTGACGATACTGCCAGCCTTGGTCCGAATGCAGCATCGGCGCTTCGTCGGGAGCCAGGCGTGCCATAGCGCTCTTGAGCATCTTGGAAACCATTTCAAATACTGGCCGCCTGTTCGTCTCAAATGCCACGATCTCCCGGCTGTAGAGGTCCAGCACGGGTGAGAGGAAAAGCTTTTGCCCGTTGACCTTGAACTCGGTGACGTCAGTCACCCACTTTTGATTGGGACCCTCTGCTTTGAACTGCCTCGCCAGCCGATTGGGCGCGGTCTCACCTTCCGGCCCTTGGTATGAGCGATATTTCTTGATCTTGACCAACGACTTCAGCCCCATCGCTTGCATGAGTCGCTGTACGGTCTTGTGGTTGGCATGTTCGCCAAGTTGTCGCAGAGCGGCTGTGATGCGACGGTAACCGTAGCGCCCCTTGTGCTGGTCATAAATGCGTTGCACATGAGCCTTGAGCTCGGCATGCCTGTCACAGCCAAGCGCGTTGAGCTGATAGTAAAACGTGCTGCGGGGCATGCCGGCTGAGCGTAGCAGCAGGCGTATCGGATGCTTATGCCTCAACCCTTGGATGACTTGCGCTTTGTGGCTCGCGCTGCTGTCTGCTCCCGGATCAAGGCATCGAGCTTTTTTAGATAGTCATTCTCCGCGCGCAGGTACGCCAGTTCCTCAAGCAACGCCTCGCGGGGACGTTCATCATCGGCAAGGCCGGGCTGTGCAGGGGCTTTGGGTGGTTTCCGAGACATGTCAGGCTCTCTTTCGCGGTACGGTTTCAGCGCATCAATACCCCCCGAATGATACAGCCTCTTCCATTCTCCAACGCTGTTTTGCCCACGGATATCGAAGAGGATGGCAGCCTGCTGGTCCGACAGGCCTTCTTGCTCGATCCGCATGAGAACATCAAGTTTGAACTGGGCATCGTAGCGGCTGTATTTCCTGGCCAGGCCCGACTGGCCATGCTGCTGATAACTTCGTACCCAACGCTGCAGAATCGAGTGCGCGATGCCATTTCTGGTTGCGACTCCATTAAGGCTGTCACTGGATAAGCATTGTCTAACCAGCTTGAGCTTGAAGGCTGGAGTGTATTTCATGGTGGGCATCCCTTTGGTTGGACAGGGTGTCCAACTTTTGGGGGTCAGTTCA
>NZ_JBWKWB010000056.1:0-2190 GCF_059421985.1 Pseudomonas sp. GW821-FHT02A11 | reverse complement strand
AAAAAAATACCCGCTTGAGGGCGGGCAGGGATCGGTTTGGATTGATCGTCATTTCTTCTGACGAATGACACTGCTCAGTTCAGCTTCTCGACTAGGATTTCCATCTCACAAAACTGGATGGAGTTTGGATATGCCGCCCTATGGATATGATGATCAGGAAGACCACTCCTACCCCAGCAGCTATGACGATGGGAGTTTTAGCCGGGCACCCGTGCGCCGCAAATTCGCCCCCGCGCCTAAGCCGTCATTGCTCACGATGGCACTGGAGCTTTTCCGCAGCGTGTGGCGCTCAAGCGGGGACAGGAACAAAAAACGGCATCGGCCTAGTCGCGGCTCATTGTCAGATTGAGTCGGGAGCCAACGCGGCAGGATCTGCGGCGATGTCAGGGATGGCGGGCACCGTCGGCCAGTTCGGCGCCGTCGGCCATGTGGGCTGGGTTGCCACCTTGCCCAGTGCGTACTTGTAGGCCTTCCAGGCCTTGAGAATGATGGTCAGCGCCGCCAATTCGGCCTCGTCCTCCTGCGTGGCTTCGCCGGCATCTACGCCGTAACCCAATGTGTTCACGCGGTCTTGAATGCGGGCGATCTGCCCAGCGGCCACGTTATTGCGCGCGGCAAGGTCAGCTTTCACCTCCGCCAGGTGCTGCGCGGCGCTGGCAGCTTCCTTCATTTCCTTGGTGATCAACTGCGACCAGTCAATGTTGCTCATTCCGCGGCCTCCTGAATCTGGCGCTGTTCCGTCTGCGGCTCGGGCTCTGGCAGAGGTGGGGGAAATACGACAAGCCCGTCTGCCACAGCCACCAAATCGACGGGGTTGGCCTGTTCCGGGCTGAAGTTCGCAGGAACCGGCAGAATCATGGTCAGCGTGATCTCGCCCGCCTGCTTGTCCACTGTTGAAATGAACCAGGGCGAACTGATTGCTGATGCCGGCAGCGTGGAGCCGTCGGGCATCGGTGAGAAATCGAACGTCTCACCGTTGACGGTGAGCACATCACCCGACTTGATCACCTCAAAGGGCTGATCGTCGTGGCGCTGGGCCTGAAGTTTGATTCTCATGCTTTCCACCGCCCGATGCCGATCAAAGAAATTGTGACGTTCCCGCTCACTGCGGCTGCGGTGTATGCCGACCACTGCCCCCAAGTGCTGAGAGACCCGAACAACTGCTGCCCTGCCCAGCCGCCGCCGGACGCCTGCGAAATCCCGAACCCCATCACTTGATACTCGCCAACGAATGGCACTGGCATTGCCCCCATGTCGTAGGTAAGGCCTTTGAAAACCGAGCCGTTCGCCACCGTGCCCCCGCCGATCGTGACCGAACGCCGTTGAATGAGCGTGCCGTCTGCAAACTTTGTGTAATAGCCGGAGTTCAGAACCCCAGATTCGATGATTGCACCAGCAGGCGCGCCGGAGGCGTCTGACACCGTGCCAACGATGTTGCTGCGCGAGTAGTTCCCCGCTGCGTTGAGGGCGGCAAGCAAAGCAGCAACGGTGGTGACTCCGGTACCCCCTTGGGCTACGGAAAGCGCTGTGGTCAGGCCAGACAGCGAGGTGATATCGGAGTTGGCGCCCGCCGCAGGACCCTGCCATGCAGACCAGATGGTGCCGTTCAGAAAGCGGTCGTAGCGCTTGTTGGAAAGCATTCCGAGCGCTTCCTGCTTCAGCAACGCACCCCCGGCGCCAGTGACTCGGATGTAGCAAGTGGTTTCCGGAAGGTTGTTGCCCCCGTTCGAGAAAGAATAAACAAAGCCCGGCGTGTTCAGGGAGTTCGCATCGACCGTGTTTGCGCAAGGGATGGCCGGTCCGCCGTTCGATCCGAAGGCGCCGACCGCAAGCAGCGCGCCCGGAGTGGCATCAGACACTGAGGTCTGGGCCTTTTTCGTGGAGGCGGTATCGAGCGCTGAGCCAAACTGATTCACCAAGGCGCGCAATGCGTCGGCGGACTGCTTCACGTAACCTTGCATGGGTGCCAGCGCATAAGTCCCGGCGGCGGCGTTTGCCCCAAGGTAGCTTGGCGAGATCGACATCGCCGTGTCACTGGCAATATTGGTCACTTCATACAACCGGCCATCAGGCCCTATAAACGCATCACCGACACGACTATTGGCAATAAAAGCTGTGCCAGTGCCCGCAACAGTATTCGAATTTTGGACGACAGAAACCGTCCCGGCTTTGTACCAGGGCATATGGATT
>NZ_JBWKWB010000055.1:0-2701 GCF_059421985.1 Pseudomonas sp. GW821-FHT02A11 | reverse complement strand
AGCGGTAGTTCAGTCGGTTAGAATACCGGCCTGTCACGCCGGGGGTCGCGGGTTCGAGTCCCGTCCGCTGCGCCATACATAGCTTCAAGGCCCTTGAACTCCTTGAAGCGACAAAGAGAGCGACCTAAGGGTCGCTTTTTTTGTGCCTGCGATTTGGTCAACGATCAGGTCCCGCCGATGCAATGCTGCACGGCGGGGCGATAAATGCCATGATTGGCGGCTTGTTTGAAGCAGCGCTGATTTCGACTTTGGAGAGCTGGACCATGGGCATGAACCAAACCATCACTGTGATCCCACCGGGTGTACCGTTGACGGGGCATGTCGCGCCACCTGGCTCCAAATCGATCACCAACCGCGCGTTGCTGCTGGCAGCGCTGGCCAAGGGCACCAGCCACCTGCGCGGCGCGCTGAAAAGCGACGACACCCGCCACATGTCCAATGCCCTGCGGCAGATGGGTGTGACCATCGACGAGCCGGACGACACCAGTTTCGTGGTCACCAGCACAGGCGTCTTGCAAATTCCTGAAGGGCCGTTGTTCCTGGGCAATGCCGGCACGGCGGTGCGCTTTCTGACCGCTGCGGTGTGCACCGTCAACGGCACTGTTACGCTGGATGGCGACCATTACATGCAGAAGCGCCCAATCGGCCCGCTGCTGGAATCCCTGCGCAAGGGCGGCCTGAGCGCCGAGAGCGCTACTGGATGCCCGCCTGTGGTCATTCATGGCAGCGGCGCGATCAAGGCCACGCGCTTTGAGATCGACGGCGGCCTGTCGAGCCAGTACGTTTCAGCCTTGCTGATGGTTGCAGCCTGTGGCGCCGCGCCGATCGAAGTGGCCCTCACCGGCAAGGAAATCGGCGCCCGCGGTTACATCGACCTGACCATCGCCTGCATGCGCGCCTTCGGTGCCGAGGTCGAAGTTGTCGATGACGCGCTGTGGCGTGTGTCGCCGACCGGTTACACCGCCTGCGACTACCAGATCGAACCCGATGCCTCCGCCGCGACCTACCTGTGGGCTGCCGAAGCGCTGACCGCCGGCAAGATCGACCTGGGCGTGGCCGCCGAAGCCTTCACCCAGCCTGACGCCAAGGCCATGGAAATGATCGCGCAGTTCCCTCGCATGCCGGCAGTGATCAACGGCTCGCAGATGCAGGACGCGATTCCGACGCTGGCCGTGCTCGCGGCTTTCAACGAAACACCCGTGCGCTTTGTCGATCTGGCCAACTTGCGGGTCAAGGAATGTGACCGCGTTCAGGCGCTGCACGATGGCCTGAATCAGGTGCGTGCGGGCCTGGCGACCGTCGAGGGCGATGATCTGCTGGTCGCGGCCGATCCTGGCCTGGCGGGCACCAGCAGCACCGGATTGATCAACACTCATTCCGACCACCGGATTGCAATGTGTTTCGCTTTGGCGGGTCTGAAGGTGTCCGGCGTGCGTATTCAGGATCCTGAATGTGTGGCCAAGACCTATCCGGGTTACTGGCGCGCACTGGAGTTTCTGGGCGTGCGAACCGAGCGCGGCGAGGTCTGATGCCCTGCGCGCAGGGCTGTTAAACCTCGATGCATCCACAGGGTTGCACACTGCGCGTTGATCCAGATCGATCCTTGTTGCAGACTTACCGGCGATTTCTCCGGTCCACTGTTCTGTCGACCTTTTCCCCGGGATGTTTGATGTCTAAATTACTGAGCTTTCGTACCGCATGCTGGGCGCTCGTCCTGCTGGCCGCCGCAGGCTGTTCGTCGAAGAAGCAGACGGTCTACGAACATGAAAACTTTGACGATGCCGGGACGTTCTCTCGCAACTACCCCGTTTCCGATGCCGCGACCTGCGAAGCGGGCCGCCGTGCGCTGCTGAGCCAGGGCTACATCATTACCAGCAGCGATCCGAAAATGATTGCCGGTCACAAGAGCTTTCAGCAGACCGGCGAAACCCACATGGAGATCAGCTTCAACGTGGTCTGCGCCGCCGATGGTGGTGCCGATGGCAAGGCGACGATGTTCGCCAACGCCCTGCAGGACCGCTATGCGTTGAAGAAGGTGAACAACTCGGCGAGTCTGGGTGTTGGCGTGCTGGGTTCGGTGTCGATGCCGATCGGTTCGACCGATGACTCGATGGTGAAGGTGGCCAGCGAGACGGTAGCGTCGCCCAAGTTTTACGATCGTTTCTTTGCGCTGGTGGAAAACTTCCTTCCGCCTGAGGTGAAGAAAGCCGCCCACATCGAAGAAAAACCCAAGACCGATCTGGGCATGCCTGAGCCGACGGCCAAGGCGGCTGCGCAAGCCGAGCAGAAACCGGCTGAAACGCCTGCCCCAGCCCCGGCCGCCCTGGCGACACCGGCAACCCCGCAAGGCAACACGGCCGATCAGGGCAGCGAGCCCATGCCTGCGCCAGCAGAGCCTGAGCCGTTGAAGGCGGAAACCGCAGCACCTGTCGCAGAGACGCCAGCGCCAGCCGCTGCGCCGGCCGCCGAACCTGCGCCAGAGGCCCCTGCGGCGCAGTAACGAAAGCTGCGGTTGCTGCATGGAACCTGTGGGAGCGAATTCATTTGCGAAAAATCGTATATCCGACGCCAATGTGTCGGATATACCGGCCGATCGCGAATGAATCCGCTCCCACAGAGGACGTTCGGCGTTAACCGAGGAACAACCGATACGCCGGGTTATTCGTCTCATCCCAATACGGGTAGCCAATCTCCGCCAGCG
>NZ_JBWKWB010000054.1:0-2957 GCF_059421985.1 Pseudomonas sp. GW821-FHT02A11 | reverse complement strand
CGTAAGCGTCCGAGCTACACCGCCTTGCAACTCAAACCTAAATCCGTTTAAACCACTGATTCACGCGCTCGCACTCAAATGCCGCTGGATCAAAAACATCGCCATGCCATTCAACCATGTCGTCATGCTCTGGATGATTGGGGTTGGCCATCGCCGCCAAAAAGTCCTCATAGCCAGGCCCGCCACCCACGTCTTCCGGTGGGCAAGCATTGGCGCCATCGATGCAATACGGCACCTGAGGACAGGCAATAGCGGGTAACGTTTTTTCGACCTTGATACTGTGATGCCAGCTGTCACCAAAGTCGTAGAGATAATTAAATGTCCGCTTTCCGTTCAGCGCCTTGATCAGCGTTTTACGAGCTTCCGGGTTAACCGTCGGCCCCCAGCCATCGGGATCGGGCATACCATAACGCTCACCGGCAATTTCAAACTCATGCAGATGGCTATCACTCCAGCCCATCACGGCCTGGATGACATGGTGCAGTTTGCCCAAGGTGATGTTTTCAGGCACCGCGAACCGGCGCCAAATCTTCGGAGTGATCCACTTCAGCTCAATGTGCAGCAGCAACAGGTCGGAGGCGGGTTTGGGTAAACGGACAATTTTAACCATGGATCAGGCGGCCTCGCAGTGTTCAGAGTGGTTCAAAGAAATATTCCAGGGCAGCAACTCGCTTACCCGATTGATTGGGTGCTCGGCAATGTGCTCCAGCACATAGGTCAGATACGCCTGTGGGTTCAATCCGTTTAGCTTGGCCGAACCCACCAGGCTGTAAATCGCCGCAGCTCGTTCTCCGCCGGCATCGGAACCGGCAAACAGATAGTTTTTGCGTCCCAGCGCTACGGCGCGCAGCGCCCGTTCGGCGGCGTTGTTGTCGATTTCGATTCGGCCGTCATCGCAGTAACGCGTTAAAGCCTGCCACCGGTTTAGGCCATAGAGGATTGCACCGCCTAATGTCGATTTTTTCGACAGTTGAGTGAGCGTCTGGTTAAGCCATGCATGTAGTTGTTGTAGCAGCGGACTGGCCCGGCTTTGCCGAATCGCTTTGCGTTGGTCGGGCGGTTGCCCTCGAATTTCGCTCTCGATGGCATACAGGGCAGCAATTCTTTGCAGCGCCTCGCCAGCAAGTGGTGAAGCCTGGTCTTTGTAGACATCGTAAAACTTGCGGCGAGCATGAGCCCAGCAGGCGGCTTCCTGAATAGTGCCCGTCGCGTATAGCTGAGCAAAACCAACGTAGCCGTCAGCCTGCAAGATCCCGCTGAAGTCCTTGAGATGAGCGCGGGGATGTTGCCCCTTGCGATCCGGCGAGTAGGCAAACCAGACCGCCGCCGGCGTCGTGTAACCGGCAGGTCGGTCGTCCCGCACGTATGTCCAGAGGCGAGCCGTTTTGGTTTTGCCGTTGCCCGGCGCAAGCACGCCAATTGGCGTGTCGTCGGCATGGACTTTATGACCGCTCATTACATGGCGCTCAAGCGCGTTGACCAGTGGCCTGAGCAATTGGCTGCTCTGGCCCACCCAGTCGGCCAGAGTTGAGCGCTCTAAATCCACGCCCTCACGGGCGTAGATCTCAGACTGGCGATACAGAGGCAGATGATCGACAAATTTAGAGACAAGCACGTGAGCCAGCAGCCCAGGGCCTGCAAGGCCTCGGAGTATCGGGCGGCTCGGTGCAGGCACTTGGGCAATGTGCTCGCAGCAACTGCAAACCATCTTCGGGCGCACATGCCGGATCACTTTAAAACGCGCCGGGACGTACTCCAGCACCTCAGACACATCCTCACCCAACTGGCGCAGCTTCCCACCGCAGCCAGAGCATTGTGATTCAGGCTGATGAACGTGGATTTCGCGAGGCAGGTGTTCAGGCAACGGCTTGCGCCGAGAGACGACGCGAGGGGGCGGTTCGGTTGGCGGCGTCAGTTCAGTCTGGCTGACTTGCAACTCTTCAAGGCTCAACTGGAGTTGGTCGATCATCGCGTCCAATTGCTCGGAACTGCGACCGAACTGTATACGACGCAGCTTGGCGATCATCATTTTCAAGCGCTCAATCTCTGCCCGCTGGGCAGAGACCAGAGCTTTCAAGGCTTGAAGATCGTTAGGCAGGGAGTCGGTCGCGAGCGTCATGACCGAATGTTACTTGGGATTTTTTCAGCGTAGCAAGTCAGACCGCGAGAACGGGTGCTGTACGAATTGGCCTGCGCCAATCAATGCCTTCCAATAGCATCGACAACTGCGCAGGCGTCAGCGAAACGCTACCGCTGGTTGCTTGCGGCCAGACAAAGCGCCCTTGTTCCAGCCGTTTGCAAAACAGGCACAAGCCGTCGCCATCCCACCACAACAGCTTGATCCGGTCACCGCGCCGTCCACGAAAGGCAAAGATCTGACCGGAGAACGGGTCGGCTTCAAGTTGAGTTTGCACCAAGGCTGCCAATCCATCGAAGCCACGGCGCATATCCGTGACGCCGGCGGCGATCCAGATACGGGTTCCAGCAGGCGGGGCAATCATCGCAGTAACTGCTGCAAGATGACTTCCAGGGTATGCGGGTCAGGCGTGCCAGTGATGCGCAGCTTGGCTTTGCCAAGCTCAATCATGATCTCGGAATAAGATACGGGCTGTGGCTGGAGGGTTTGCGATGCATCCGTCGACGCCTCAATCACCTGAACAGGCAAAAGCGTTGCACTCTGGTTAATCGGGCCGAACATCCCTTCATGATATTGATGCCGCCAGCGAAAGACCAAGTTGGCATTGACGTCATGCTCACGAGCGATCAACGACACGGAGGCACCAGGCTGGAGGGTGGCCTCGACGACTTGGCGTTTGAACGCCAGCGAAAAGTTGGGGCGGCGACCGGTTCGACGAGCGGGGGCAACTGTATCCAAGATAGTGTCCACTAAAAAATGGTGTCCACTATCTTGGCTAATTTGGAGGGCTGTCAGGAGAGGGTGCTGGCCGGACGGTTAC
>NZ_JBWKWB010000053.1:0-3027 GCF_059421985.1 Pseudomonas sp. GW821-FHT02A11 | reverse complement strand
GGAATTTAATCTTGACGATGACCTACTCTCACATGGGGAAACCCCACACTACCATCGGCGATGTATCGTTTCACTTCTGAGTTCGGGATGGGATCAGGTGGTTCCAACACTCTATGGTCGTCAAGAAATTCGGGTGCTGACTCGTTCAGGTGAACGCTTCAGCAAAACGGGTATGTGATCAGGTTCGTTCGCGACGCAAACTCTCGGTTGCTGTCGTCTTCACAGTCACCGCAATCTGATGCTCTCTCGAGTCGCAGATTGCTTGGGTGTTATATGGTCAAGCCTCACGGGCAATTAGTATGGGTTAGCTCAACGCCTCACAGCGCTTACACACCCCACCTATCAACGTCGTAGTCTTCGACGGCCCTTCAGGGAACTCAAGGTTCCAGTGAGATCTCATCTTGAGGCAAGTTTCCCGCTTAGATGCTTTCAGCGGTTATCTTTTCCGAACATAGCTACCCGGCAATGCCACTGGCGTGACAACCGGAACACCAGAGGTTCGTCCACTCCGGTCCTCTCGTACTAGGAGCAGCCCCTCTCAAATCTCAAACGTCCACGGCAGATAGGGACCGAACTGTCTCACGACGTTCTAAACCCAGCTCGCGTACCACTTTAAATGGCGAACAGCCATACCCTTGGGACCGGCTTCAGCCCCAGGATGTGATGAGCCGACATCGAGGTGCCAAACACCGCCGTCGATATGAACTCTTGGGCGGTATCAGCCTGTTATCCCCGGAGTACCTTTTATCCGTTGAGCGATGGCCCTTCCATACAGAACCACCGGATCACTAAGACCTACTTTCGTACCTGCTCGACGTGTCTGTCTCGCAGTCAAGCGCGCTTTTGCCTTTATACTCTACGACCGATTTCCGACCGGTCTGAGCGCACCTTCGTACTCCTCCGTTACTCTTTAGGAGGAGACCGCCCCAGTCAAACTACCCACCATACACTGTCCTCGATCCGGATGACGGACCTGAGTTAGAACCTCAAAGTTGCCAGGGTGGTATTTCAAGGATGGCTCCACGCGAACTGGCGTCCACGCTTCAAAGCCTCCCACCTATCCTACACAAGCAAATTCAAAGTCCAGTGCAAAGCTATAGTAAAGGTTCACGGGGTCTTTCCGTCTAGCCGCGGATACACTGCATCTTCACAGCGATTTCAATTTCACTGAGTCTCGGGTGGAGACAGCGCCGCCATCGTTACGCCATTCGTGCAGGTCGGAACTTACCCGACAAGGAATTTCGCTACCTTAGGACCGTTATAGTTACGGCCGCCGTTTACCGGGGCTTCGATCAAGAGCTTCGCGTGAGCTAACCCCATCAATTAACCTTCCGGCACCGGGCAGGCGTCACACCCTATACGTCCACTTTCGTGTTTGCAGAGTGCTGTGTTTTTAATAAACAGTCGCAGCGGCCTGGTATCTTCGACCGGCATGGGCTTACGGAGCAAGTCCTTCACCCTCACCGGCGCACCTTCTCCCGAAGTTACGGTGCCATTTTGCCTAGTTCCTTCACCCGAGTTCTCTCAAGCGCCTTGGTATTCTCTACCCAACCACCTGTGTCGGTTTGGGGTACGGTTCCTGGTTACCTGAAGCTTAGAAGCTTTTCTTGGAAGCATGGCATCAACCACTTCGCGTCCAAAAGGACACTCGTCATCAGCTCTCGGCCTTGAAACCCCGGATTTACCTAAGATTTCAGCCTACCACCTTAAACCTGGACAACCAACGCCAGGCTGGCCTAGCCTTCTCCGTCCCTCCATCGCAATAACCAGAAGTACAGGAATATTAACCTGTTTTCCATCGACTACGCTTTTCAGCCTCGCCTTAGGGACCGACTAACCCTGCGTCGATTAACGTTGCGCAGGAAACCTTGGTCTTTCGGCGTGGGTGTTTTTCACACCCATTGTCGTTACTCATGTCAGCATTCGCACTTCTGATACCTCCAGCAAGCTTCTCAACTCACCTTCACAGGCTTACAGAACGCTCCTCTACCGCATCACCCAAAGGTGATACCCGTAGCTTCGGTGCATGGTTTGAGCCCCGTTACATCTTCCGCGCAGGCCGACTCGACTAGTGAGCTATTACGCTTTCTTTAAAGGGTGGCTGCTTCTAAGCCAACCTCCTAGCTGTCTAAGCCTTCCCACATCGTTTCCCACTTAACCATGACTTTGGGACCTTAGCTGACGGTCTGGGTTGTTTCCCTTTTCACGACGGACGTTAGCACCCGCCGTGTGTCTCCCATGCTCGGCACTTGCAGGTATTCGGAGTTTGCATCGGTTTGGTAAGTCGGGATGACCCCCTAGCCGAAACAGTGCTCTACCCCCTACAGTGATACATGAGGCGCTACCTAAATAGCTTTCGAGGAGAACCAGCTATCTCCGAGCTTGATTAGCCTTTCACTCCGATCCACAGGTCATCCGCTAACTTTTCAACGGTAGTCGGTTCGGTCCTCCAGTCAGTGTTACCTAACCTTCAACCTGCCCATGGATAGATCGCCCGGTTTCGGGTCTATTCCCAGCGACTCGACGCCCTATTAAGACTCGCTTTCGCTACGCCTCCCCTATTCGGTTAAGCTTGCCACTGAAAATAAGTCGCTGACCCATTATACAAAAGGTACGCAGTCACCCAACAATGTGGGCTCCCACTGCTTGTACGCATACGGTTTCAGGATCTATTTCACTCCGCTCTCCGCGGTTCTTTTCGCCTTTCCCTCACGGTACTGGTTCACTATCGGTCAGTCAGTAGTATTTAGCCTTGGAGGATGGTCCCCCCATGTTCAGACAAGGTTTCTCGTGCCCCGTCCTACTCGATTTCATTGACAAGAGATTTTCGCGTACAGGGCTATCACCCACTATGGCCGCACTTTCCAGAGCGTTCCGCTAATCTCAAATCAACTTAAGGGCTGGTCCCCGTTCGCTCGCCACTACTAAGGGAATCTCGGTTGATTTCTTTTCCTCAGGGTACTTAGATGTTTCAGTTCCCCTGGTTCGCCTCGCAAGCCTATGTATTCAGCTTGAGATAACTGTCTT
>NZ_JBWKWB010000052.1:0-4228 GCF_059421985.1 Pseudomonas sp. GW821-FHT02A11 | reverse complement strand
GCCTGAGTCCGGTGCAGTTTCGAACCCAGGCCATGAGCCTCTAGCGCTTTTTGTCCAACTTTTGGGGGTCAGTTCAACCCCTTGGTTACTTGGGGGTCTTTTCCAAGTAACCCGCCGAAGGCGGAACGCTTCTGCCGTTAGGCAGAGGCTCTCAACTGTTGCCCAGCAAACACCTGATCAACACTTACAACCCCCAGCATCACCTACCCCGCCCCTCCCAAGAACCATCCACCCCAGCCAAACACCTGAATTCATTACCCCAACCGACCCGCTTCCACCGCTGGCACGCATGCTGCTTTGAAACAGCAAAAGGGTCTATCCGCCCATTACCTTCGCGTTGCACGCGGCCTGAACGGTGCCCCATGCACCTCGGGTGACTGACCCCAAAGGAATCAGCAGATGTTGGTCGTTTCAATTTCAGGCAGCCCCTCGACCCGTTCCCGCTCGGGCGTGGTGCTCAAACATGCCGCCCAGTGGCTCACCGATCATGGCGTGGGCGTCAAAACCGTCCGCATCCAGGATTTCAACGCCGAAGACCTGCTCTACGCCCGCTTCGACAGCCCCGAAGTCATCGCCTTCATCGAAGCCGTCGCCAAAGCCGACGGCCTGCTGATCGGCACGCCGGTGTACAAGGCTTCGTTTTCCGGCGCATTGAAGACCTTGCTCGACCTGCTCCCGGAGCGTTCCCTGCACGGCAAAGTGGTCCTGCCACTGGCCACCGGCGGCAGCATCGCCCACATGCTGGCGGTGGATTACGCCTTGAAGCCTGTGTTGTCCGCACTCAAATGCCAGGAAGTGCTGCACGGCGTGTTCGCCATCGACAGTCAGATCAGCTATGCCGACGAAAGCCCGTTGGGCGGTGAGCTGGATGAATTGCTGACCCAGCGCCTGCACGACGGACTGGATCATTTCTTCCTCGGACTGCAGCACCGCACGAACGCGCGGCACAAAGAGGCTGGGGGGCATTTGAAGTTGGCGCTGTAAGCGCAGGCTCAACGCATCTCCCTGTGGGAGCGAATTCATTCGCGATACGTACGGATGCCCGATGAATCTTTATCGGATGTACCACCCGCTCGCGAATGAATTCGCTCCCACAATTCGATCACCGTTTCATGTTCCGGACGTGGCGTCCGTCCGACTGAATCAGTGCTCCAACAATGGGTACAACGACAACACCAGCAACGCCGCCATCACCCCGTTGAATACCCGCAGCCAGAACGGATCGCGCAGCACGTTGCGCAACAGGCTGCCGAACCCCGCCCACATCCCCACCGCTGGCAAATTCACGATGCCGAACACCAGGGCAATCACGGCGACATTGGTGAAGTAGCCATTCATGGGGGTGTAGGTGCTGATCGCGCCGACTGCCATCACCCAGGCCTTGGGATTAACCCACTGAAACGCCGCCGCGCCGAGGAAGTTCATCGGCTTGCCTTTGCTCTCGTCACTGTCCCTGGCGGGCCCTGACGTGGCGATCTTGTACGCCAGGTACAGCAAATACGCCGCCCCCGCGTAACGCAGGAGGGTGTAGAGCACGGGATACGCCTTGAACACCGCGCCCAACCCGAAGCCGACCGCCAGCACCATCAGCGCGAAACCGCAGCTGATGCCGAGCATGTGGGGAATGGTGCGATTGAAGCCGAAGTTCACGCCCGAAGACAGCAACATGGTGTTGTTGGGGCCTGGGGTGATCGATGAGACGAAGGCGAACAGAATAAAGGCAAGCAGCAGGTCGGCAGTCAGCATGGTGCGGGTCCACGGTGTGGTTTGATTTCTACCTGTCACGCTATCGAAAGCGTGGGCCAAAACACATGGACAGTGGGCCTGACTTTTACCCGTACAGTTTCATTAAAAAATCGAGCATCACGAAACTGTTTTGATGAAACCCTTGAGCCAGAGCGCTCAGCCTTGACGCGCTTTCGACGGGGTGCTGATCTCGGCGTTCACTTCGCCGCGGTTGTCGAATTCGTGGGCTTGCTGCATCTGCGGCTGGGCCATCAACTGCGACTTGCGAGCCTGGTAATCGTCGTAGGACAGGCCACGGCGATTGAGATCTTCGAGGGCCAGCTGATGGGTTTCTTCAGCGGTGTAGGGACGCAATTCAGGATGATTGCCAGCGGCACAGCCAGAAACAACGGCGACTGAAAGCAACATGGCGAGGGCAAGAAGACGGTTCATGGGAGCCTCCATTCGGCTCGTTTCTGGAATGAAGCCAAGGCTACGCGCCGGGCCTTTCCGGCAGAAATCAGTCGTCTTGATAGTCGCTATTGGGTTTTCAGAACCTGAATTCTAAACACCTCGGTACTGAAGAAACGCAGCATTCCCTGTAGGAGCTGCCGGAGCTGTGCGACAGCCGCGAACGCGGTGTGTCAGGCGAGACTCATTCGCGGCCGTCGTAACCTCCGACTGCTCCTACAGGGTTTGGGGTGAACCGAATTCTGGCGACCACCACCGAACCTGTAGGAGCTGCCGGAGCTGTGCGACAGCCGCGAACGCAGTGTGCCTGATACACCGCCTTGGTCCGATCGCGGCCCGCACCGTCGTAACCTCCGCAAGCTCCCACGGGGATGGAGCCGAGCTCAGGGTCAGTCTTACACCAACCAATGCCACAACAGCGATGTGCCGATCAGCCCCACCACTGACACGATGGTCTGCAGCACCGACCACACCCAGATCGTTTGCTTGAGCTTCAAGCCGAAATACTCACGCACCATCCAGAAACCCGCGTCGTTGACGTGGCAGAAAAACACCGAACCGGCACCGATCACCAGCGCCACCAACGAAGCCTCGACCGGGGCCAGCCCCGCCATCATTGGCGCGAGAATGCCCGCAGTCGTCGTGGTCGCCACCGTCGCGGAACCGGTGGCCTGACGCAGCGCCACGGCAATCAGCCAGGCCAGCAGCAGGTATGGCATGTGCGCGCCCTCGGCCACCTTACTGATGGTCTGGCTGACACCCGCATCGAGCAGCGTCTGCTTGAGACCGCCACCGGCGCCGATGGTCAGCAGCAGCACGGCGATCGGCGCCAGGCTTTTGCGTAGCGTGCCGCCCACGTGTTCGCGGGAAATACCGTTGGCCCACCCCAGGCAAACCGTGGCCGCCAATACCGCAATACCCAGCGCAACCAGAGGCTCGCCGAGGAATTTCAGGGTCAGCGCAAGGTTGCTCTCAGGCTCCAGGGCGATCTTGGCCAGGGTGCTACCCAGCATCAGAATCACCGGCATGAGAATGATCAGCAGCGAAATGCCAAAGCTCGGCTGACGTCCTGTTGTCGATTTGGCCGAGAACAACTCGCCCAGCTCGGCAGGCTCCTCGACGTGCAGCCGCTTGGACAACCAGTTGCCATACAGTGGGCCGGCCAGAATCACCGCAGGCACCGCGATGCAGAAACCCAGCAACATGGTCAGGCCCAGGTCGGCGTGCAACGCGCTGACGGCGATCAGCGGACCGGGGTGGGGAGGCATCAACGCGTGCAGTGTGGTCATGCCCGCCAATGCCGGAATCGCGATCTTCAGCAGCGGCTGATTGGACTGACGCGCCATCACAAAGATGATCGGCACCATCATCACCAGCCCCACTTCGAAGAACAGCGGCAGGCCGATGACCATCGCCACCAACGCCATCACCCACGGCAAGGTCTTGCCTTTGCCCAGGCCCAGAAGGGTCGAGGCAATACGATCCGCCGCTCCCGATTCAGCCATCAGCGCGCCGAGCATGGCCCCCAGCGCAATGATGATCCCCGCCTCCCCGAGAATCCCGCCAGCGCCCTTGCTGAACGCTTTCGCAACCGCCTCCGCTGGCAGCCCCGCACCTATCCCTGCGATGAAAGTGCCCACCAGGATCGACAGAAACGGCGGGAGTTTGGTGGCGCTGATCAGCACGATAATCGTGGCAATGGCGACCAGGCAGCAGATGATCAGGCGGGTGTCATGAAACACCCACGCAGCAGACGACAAATCCAAGCGCAACCCCTTAATCGTTAGATTCTTATTGAAAGATGATCTGAAACAATTTGTTTCAGATGGCCAAACGATACCGGATGCGGCAAGTCGTCGCAGTGATTTTTTCTCAGAAAGTGGCCGAAACGACCTGCCATTCATCCATTCATCTAAATGAATTCAACTAAAAGCGAGATACGAGTGATCCCTGTAGGAGCGAATTCATTGGCTATGTCTGCGTTAATTGTTGCGCAGGTTCATAGCCAAGCGCTTCCTTCAGCAAAATCAAT
>NZ_JBWKWB010000051.1:5681-12142 GCF_059421985.1 Pseudomonas sp. GW821-FHT02A11 | reverse complement strand
CAACACCGTATCGCCGAACAGCAACGCAGGTGCCTCGGGCTGACGCGCCGCCTGGACCTCAAACAGCACATGGGCCGGCTGCTCGCTCGGGTAGTCGAGGCTTGCGGTGCTCCAGTCATTAACCAGTTGCCGGCGCTCCACAGCCCCCAGCAAATCAAGCTCACCCAACCGCCGCTCAGCGCCGTCAGCCATGCCCGACAACAGGTTTTCCAGATGCCCCGCCATGCGTGCGATGGCGTCGGCCGTGAAGTGCTCACGGGCGTAGCTGAATTGCAGGTCCAGCACCTCACCGAGGTTGACCGTCAGGGTCAGGGGATAGTGAGTCTGTTCAACGTTTTCGATTTCACCGAAACGCAGGCCCTGCGCAGCGCCCCGCTGCAGGACTTCGGAGACCGGGTAGTTCTCGAACACCAGAATGCTGTCGAACAGCGGCTCGCCCCCGTGGCCAGCCCAGCGCTGAATGTCGAACAGCGGCGTATGTTCGTGCTCGCGCAGGCTCAGGTTGAGGGCCTGCACGGTCTGCAGCCAGTCGCCGACGCTGTGGTCGATGCGCGGGCTGGCGATCACCGGCAGGGTGTTGATGAACAGACCGATCTGCTCCTCGACGCCGACTAGCTCCGCCGGGCGCCCCGCCACTGTGGCGCCGAACGCCACCGTCGCCTGACCGGTGTAACGCTGCAACAGCAGCAGCCACGCCGCCTGCACCACGGTGTTGAGGGTGACTTTCTGTTGGCGGGCGAACTGGTTCAGGCGTTCGGTCTGGGTACTGTTCAGTCGCTGGACCTGCTCGCCATAACCGGGTTGCGCCAGGGCTTCACCCTGTGCCAGACGGGTCGGTTCTTGCAGCTCGGCCAGTTGCCCGCGCCAGAAGGCCTCGTCGCGAACGCCATCCTGGCGTTGCAGCCAGGCGATGTAATCGCGATAGCGCCCGGCGGACGCCGCAACGTGCTGACCGTTGTAGCGCTGCAGCACCTCGCCCAGCAGCCGCGAGTTGCTCCAACCGTCCATGAGGATGTGGTGGCTGGTGTAGATCAGGTGATGACGCTCGTCCCCGATGCGCACCAGTTGCAGGCGCAAGAGCGGCGCATCGGTCAGTTCAAAATCACGACGACAGTCCGCAGCAGCCAGGGTTTTCAGGGCATCGGCGAGGTCGGCATGGTCGCTCCAGTCGTGCAGGGTGAACTCCAGCGTCGCTTGCTTGAGCACCACTTGCAGCGGCTGCTTGCCCTGCCAGAGAAAGGCGCTGCGCAGCACTGGATGGGCATCCACCGACGCCTGCCAGGCCTGACGGAAGCGCTCGGGGTCAAGGCCTTCGACATCGATGCACAACTGGTTCACATAGTCGCCGCTGCCCTGATCAAAGAGGGTGTGGAACAGCATGCCCTGCTGCATCGGCGACAGCGGGTAGATGTCTTCGATGCGCGCGGCATCGATCGGCAGCGCATCGAGCTGCGCCTGATTCAGGCCGCTCAGCACGAAGTCGCTTGGGGTGACAGCCGCCTTTGGCACGCTCACGCAATGCTCGATGAGCTGCGTCAGCTCGGCGCTGAAAGCATCCGCCAGTGCCTGCATGGCCGCTTCGGCGAACACCTCGCGGCTGAACGTCCAGGCCACGCTCAGCTCACCGTTATAGACCTGACCGTCGAGGCTCAGCCAGTTGCCCAGCGGCGCGTCGAGGCTCTGCTCGCGACCGGCCGACTCGCAAGCCGGAGCAAACAGTGCGTCCTCGGCAAAGCTGGCGTCGAACTGGCCCAGGTAGTTGAAGGTAATACGCGGTTGCGGCAGTGCGGCCAGCGCGGTGCGGCTGTCGGCATCGCCCAGATAACGCAGGGCGCCGAAACCGATGCCCTTCTCGGGGATGCCGCGCAGTTGCTCCTTGATGGTCTTGATTGAAGCATCGAGGCTCGCCGCGGGCGTGAGTCGCACGGGGAACAGGCTGGTGAACCAGCCGACCGTGCGGCTCAGGTCCAGCTCATCGAACAGCGCTTCGCGGCCATGACCTTCCAGTTGCACCAGCACCGAATCCTGCCCGCTCCAGCGCGCGACAACACGGGCCAACGCGGTCAGCAACAAGTCGTTGACCTGGGTGCGGTAAGCCGCTGGCGCGCTGTGCAGCAGTTGCGCGGTGTGAGTCTTGTCCAGTCGCGAATGCACTTTCAGGGCATCACGGTTCAGTTGCGCGCCTTGGGGATTGGCGCACGGCAAGGAGACTTCGGCACCCTGCAGACGCTGCTGCCAGCCAGCGACTTCAGCTGCGCGCTCTGGCGCATTGGCCCACGCTTGCAGGCATTCGGCCCAGGCCTTGATCGAGTGGGTCTTGGCTGGCAGCGCGATCTGCTGCCCCTGAGCGCTCTGCTGATACGCCGCTTGCAGGTCTTCAAACAAGATGCGCCACGACACCCCGTCCACCGCCAGGTGATGGATCACCAGCAGCAGGCGCTGTTCGCCACTCGGCAGGCTGACCAGCACGGCGCGCAGCAGCGGACCGTCTTGCAGGTTCAGGCTGCGCTGGGCTTCTTCACCCAGTGCGTCAAGCTGGCCGAGGTCGTTGATTTCACTGCGCCAGAGCAGCGGTTGCGTGGCGTGGTCACGGAAGCTCGCCGTCCACTGACCGTCAAGCTGCGCAAAGCCCAGACGCAAGGCATCGTGGTGAGCGACCACAGCACTCAGCGCCTGCTCCAGCCCCTCGGAGTTCAGCGCTTGCGCCGGCTTGAGCAGCACCGACTGGTTCCACTGTTGACGCTCGGGAATGTCGCTGTCGAAGAACACCTGATGGATCGGTAACAACGGCGTGGTGCCCGTCACTGCGCCCTGCTCGCTGCTCGAATGTTCGGTCACGGCACGGGCCACCGCCGCCAGACTGCGCACGCTCTGGTATTGGAACAGGTCGCGGGGATTGAGCCCGATGCCAGCCAGACGGGCGCGGCTGACCACCTGAATCGAGATGATCGAGTCGCCGCCCAGCTCAAAGAAATTGTCGTCCAGACCGACCTGCTCGACACCCAGCACGTCGCGCCAGATCGTCGCCAAGGCTTTCTCCATGGCGCTGACCGGCGCGATGAACGCCTGACGCGCAGTGGCTTGCGGCAGTGGCAAAGCCTTGCGATCGAGCTTGCCGTTGGCGGTGACCGGCAGCTTGTCCAGGGTGACGAAGACGCTCGGCACCATGAACTCCGGCAGCGCTTGCAGCAGCCAGGCTTTCAGCTCGGCCTGCAAGTCGTCCGCTGCCTGGGGTGCGCTCAACACCATCCAGGCCACCAATTGCTTGCCGTTGGGCACCAGCACCACCGCCTCACGCACCTGGGGGTGCTGCATCAGGCGGGTTTCGATTTCGCCCAGTTCGATGCGCAGCCCGCGCAACTTGACCTGATGGTCAAAGCGACCGAGGTATTCGATCACCCCGTCATTGCGCTGGCGTACGCGGTCGCCGGTGCGATACAGCCGTTCGCCGTCATGAAACGGGCATGGCACGAAGCGCTCGGCGGTCAGGCCTGGTCGGCGGTGATAACTGCGCGCAAGGCCCACGCCACCGAGGTACAACTCCCCCGCCACACCGGCTGGCACCGGTTGCAATTGCGCGTCCAGCACCAGTGTGCGCAGGTTGCCGATGGGCCGACCGATCGGCACCTGATCGGCGCCTTCATCGACGCAGGTCCAGTGGGTGACGTCGATGGCCGCCTCGGTCGGGCCATACAGGTTGTAGAGGCTGGCTTTCGGCAGCTTGGCGAACACCTGCACCTGCGCATCCAGGGGCAAGGCTTCGCCGCTGCAGACGATGCGTTTCAGGCTGCTGCATGCGTCGACGCCGCGTTCATGAATGAACGCCTGCAACATCGACGGCACGAAATGCAGGGTGCTGATGCTGTGATCAACGATGGCGCGGATCAGCTGCGCCGGTTCGCGATGAATGCCAGGTGCGGCCACCACCAGGCGCGCGCCGGTCATCAGCGGCCAGAAGAATTCCCACACCGACACGTCAAAGCTGAACGGGGTTTTCTGCAGCACCGCGTCGCTGCCGTCGATGGCGTAGGCCTGCTGCATCCAGCACAGGCGGTTGACCAGCGCGGCGTGGCTGTTGCCCGCGCCTTTCGGGCGGCCGGTGGAACCAGAGGTATAGATGACGTAGGCCAGGTTGCGGCTGTCGCTGGTCTGCAGCGGGCAACGTTCGCTGTAGCCGTCGAGCCAGTCGGCTTCCTGATCGAGCACCAGTGTGGTGACGTCGTCCACCGGCAGGGTCGACAGCAACGCGCTTTGCGTCAGCAGCAGGCCGATGCCGCTGTCCTCGATCATGTAGGCCAGGCGTTCGCGGGGGTATTCCGGATCCAGCGGCACATAGGCGCCGCCGGCCTTGAGGATGGACAACAGGCCCACGACCATCTCCAGCGAGCGGTGCACACAGATGCCCACCAGCACATCCGGGCCGGCGCCCTGATCACGCAGCAGGTGCGCCAGTTGGTTGGCCCGCCCATCGAGCTGCGCGTAGCTCAGGTGTTGGCTGCCGAACACCAGCGCCGTGGCATCCGGGGTGCGCAACGCCTGAGCGTGAATCAGCTCATGAATGCACATGCCGGTCGGGTAGCGTTCGGCGGTGGCGTTCCAGTCATGCACCAGCACGTGCTGCTCGGCGGCGTCGAGCATCGGCAGCTCACCGATGCGCAGGTCGCCTTCGTTGACCAACGCTTGCAGCAGCGCGGTGAAATGCGCGGCCATGCGCGCGATGGTGGGCGCTTCGAACAGATCGTTGGCGTAGGTGAAGGCCGCGAGCAGACGCCCGCCCTTCTCCCAAGTGTCGAGGGTCAGGTCGAACTGGGTCGTGCGGCTCTGCCAGTCAACCGCGCCGAGGGTCAGGCCAGATGCAGTTTTCAGCGTGCTGACGTCGGCCACTTGCGGCTGGTGGTTGTACATCACCTGGAACAGCGGGTTATGACTGATGGTGCGTTCCAGCTTGAGCGCTTCGACCAGTTGCTCGAACGGCAGGTCCTGATGAGCCTGGGCGCCGAGGGCGGTTTCCTTGATGTCGCGCAGCAGTTCGCTGACCAGGGTCTGGCCGTTGAGCTGCGTGCGCAGCACCTGGGTGTTGACGAAGAAACCGATCAGCCCTTCGATTTCGCTGCGGTTGCGGTTGGCGATGGGCACGCCGACGCGCAGGTCGCCCTGACCGGTATAGCGATGCAAGAGGATGTTGAAGGCGCCGAGCAAGAGCATGAACAGCGTGACCTGATGCGTGCGCGCCAAGGTTCGCAGCTGTTCGGCCAGTTGCGGGTCGATGCTGAATTCGTGGCGGGTGCCGCGATAGCTCGGCATCGGCGGGCGGGCATGGTCGGTGGGCAATTCGATGACGTCGTGCTCGTCGCCCAGCCGGGTCTGCCAGTACTGCAACTGCCGCGCCTGCTCACCCGCTTCCAGCCAACGCCGCTGCCACAGCGCGTAGTCGCTGTACTGGATCGGCAGGTCCGGCAACTGCGGCTGCTCGCCTCGGGCATAGGCGTCGTAGCAGCGGATGAATTCGTCGATCAGCACGTTCATCGACCAGCCGTCGGAGACGATGTGGTGCAGGGTCAGCAGCAGCACGTGCTCGTCCCGCGCCAGCTTGAGCAGCTTGACCCGCAACAGCGGGCCGTTGCCCAGATCGAACGGCAACAGTGACTGCTGCTGGGCCTGGGCGATGACTGCCTGCCCACGTTCGGCGTCGGGCAACACGCTGAGGTCTTGCTGTTCAACGCTCAGAGGTTGGCTGAGCGGGACTTGTTCGAGGCGATCGTCGGCATGGCGCTTGAACACCGTGCGCAGGGTTTCGTGACGGGCGACCAGACTGGCGAAGGCCCGCTCCAGCGCTGACACATCCAGTGCACCGTTCAGGCGTACCGCACCGGGCAGGTTGTAAGCACCACTGTGTGGGTCCAGCTGCCAGAGGAACCACATGCGCTGCTGGGCATAAGACAACGCCTGACGGTCCTGGGCTTCGACACCGGCGGGAATCGGGAACACGGAAAAATCGATTTTCTCGGCCCGCAACCCATCCAGAAACGCCCGGCGCTTCTCCACGGGCAGTTCAATGAACCGACGGGCCAGTTTCAGGGACTTTTCAGCATTCATCCGGGGTTCTTCCGTACAGGGTGGGTCACGAGCTGGGCTCTGCTATCCCTTTGGAACGGATGACGGGAGGGGAAAATTAGCGGTGTTTTGGGGGACAGCTCAGGTGCTTGCTCCCGGTTTGGCTCCGTCTCAGTGGGGGTGAATTCGCGAGACGGCGGGACATCCGACATACATCTGTCGCCTGAAAAATGGATCGCGAATGAATTCGCTCCCACAGGGAATCACATGCGCAGAAACATCCGGGTCCTTCTCACTGTGCTTCTAACGCCCCCCCCCGCTGAGCGGCGTCAAAGCGAAAGTGCGGCCTGCACCCACGTCGCGTTCTGAGGTGTGGGGGCCGGCGTGCACGAGCCCCAGAGCACCAG
>NZ_JBWKWB010000051.1:0-5581 GCF_059421985.1 Pseudomonas sp. GW821-FHT02A11 | reverse complement strand
CACATCTGTCGCCTGAGAAACGGATCGCGAATGAATTCGCTCCCACAGGGAATCACATGTGCAGAAGCATCCGCGTTCGCTTCTGACGCGCACCCAGCTGACTGGCGCCAAAGCGAAAGTGCGGCCTGCACCCACGTCGCATTCTGAAGTGTGGAGGCCGGCGTGCACGAGCCCCACAGCACCAGCAACCGTTGAAAGTGGCTCCGTCCCTGTGGGAGCGAATTCATTCGCGAGACGGTGGGACATCCGACACACATCTGTCGCCTGAGAAACGGATCGCGAATGAATTCGCTCCCACAGGGAATCACATGTGCAGAAGCATCCGCGTTCGCTTCTGACGCGCACCCAGCTGACTGGCGCCAAAGCGAAAGTGCGGCCTGCACCCACGTCGCATTCTGAAGTGTGGAGGCCGGCGTGCACGAGCCCCAGAGCACCAGCAACCGTTGAAAGTGGCTCCGTCCCTGTGGGAGCGAATTCATTCGCGAGACGGTGGGACATCCGACGCACATCTGTCGCCTGAGAAACGGATCGCGAATGAATTCGCTCCCACAGGGAATCACATGTGCAGAGGCATCCGCGTCCGCTTCTGACGCGCACCCAGCTGACTGGCGCCAAAGCGAAAGTGCGGCCTGCACCCACGTCGCATTCTGAGGTGTGGGGGCCGGCGTGCACGAGCCCCAGAGCACCAGCAACCGTTGAAAGTGGCTCCGTCCCTGTGGGAGCGAATTCATTCGCGAGACGGTGGGACATCCGACGCACATCTGTCGCCTGAGAAACGGATCGCGAATGAATTCGCTCCCGCAGGGAAATCACATGTGCAGAGACATCCGCTTCTGACGCGCATCCAGCGGCGCGAAAATCCCGAGCTTTCTAAATCGCCAACCTTCCCGCCCGTCTACCCAATATCCCCGCCGAAAAAAGGTACCGCCCCCATGAACGCCGCTGTTGCGCTGGTTTCGTCCCTGGCCCTCAACCTGCGCAAGCTGACCGGCGCCAAGGCGAAAGTGCGGCCGTATCAAGTGTTCGATGTCCAACTCAAACAGCGCATCACCCTCAGCCCGTCGTTGACGCGTTTCATCTTCACCGGCCCCGATGTCGCCTCGATGCAAACCCTGGCCCCGGACCAACGCATCAAACTGTTCTTCCCCGCCCCCGACGGCAGCCTGCCCGCGCTGGCCAACAACGGCGACTGGCACGCTGCACGCCGCGCCCTGCCTGCGCACCAGCAGCCGCCCATGCGTACTTACACCCTTCGTGCCCTACGCGCCGAACAGGCCGAGGTGGATGTCGAGTTCGTCCTGCATGGCGAAACCGGGCCGGCCTCGACTTGGGCCACCCACGCCAAGCCCGGCGACCGCCTGCAAATGGTCGCGCCCCACAGGGACGCCAGCGAGAGCCCCGGCGGTTACGAGTGGCAACCCCCGGCAGGCATCCGCCGCGTGCTGTTGATCGGGGACGAAACCGCCCTGCCCGCCATCGCCGGGATTCTCGAAGAATTGGCCGAACGTCAAGATGGCCCGCAGGTGCAGGCGTTCATCGAAGTGCCCCACGAGAGCGACTGCCAGCCCCTGCGCTGCGCTCCCGGCACGCAACTCACCTGGCTGCCTCGCGACGTGATCGGCAGCCTGCACGGCGAAGGCATGCACCACGCCGCCCGTGAGTTGGCGTGGCTGCCGGCGCGCAGCCTGCAATCGGGCAAGCTGGTCAAGGATGTCGATCTGGATAAGAAGATCCTTTGGGAGAAAGCCAATTCCACCCGCGAAGACTTCTACGCCTGGGTGGCAGGCGAATCGGCGGCGGTCATAGCGATTCGCAAACATCTGATCAACGAACGCGGCCTGGATCGCAAAACCCTGACGTTAATGGGCTACTGGAAACGAGGCCGGGCACTCGATTGAAACCTGCTGAGCTCGACAATCCTGCGTTAACGACACACGAAAATGCTCATTCAGGGAGCATAAGCTGCGCTTTTTCGTGTGTTTTTGCCTTGTCTTGCCATCGTTCGCGACGTTTTCGAATCATGGCCCCCTGAAACATTTGCTTTCATCTCCATTGTCGGGATTTTTCGCACTCATCCGTCTTTATAGGTAACCGGGCGCCACCCGCGTCCTCCGGCCGTCGCCGCCCCGCTACCAAGACGCGTATTCCATGTCGAAAAAGTCCCGCTCAAAAATCTGGTTTCTGGTTCACAGCTGGCTGGCGTTGCCCATCTGGATTTTTGTGTTGATCGTCTGCGTGACCGGCACCCTGGCGGTGGTCAGTCAAGAAATCGTCTGGCTCGCCAACCCGGACGTGCGCGCCAACCCGCCGTCCGATGACGCGCAACGCCTGGGTTATGACCAGATCATTGCGCAGATGAAACAGGCGCAACCGCAGCTGATCATCGAGTCCATCAGCCGTCACGACGAGGGACATTTCGCCCTCACGGTCGGCGTGTCCTACCCCGACGGCCGTGCCATCGATGTATACGTCAACCCGTACACCGGGGCGATCCAGGGCGAGAGCCCTGCGTTCAACTTCGAGCAATTCACCCGCGCGCTGCATGGCTGGTGGCTGGTGCCGTTCACCAACGGCTACAGTTGGGGCTGGTATCTGGTGTCGGCGCTGGGCCTGCCGTTGCTGGCCTCGCTGGTGACCGGGCTGGTGGTCTACAAGCGTTTCTGGAAAGGCTTTTTCAAGCTGCCGCGACTGGCCCAGGGTGCACGGATTTTCTGGGGTGATTTCCATCGCCTCGCCGGCCTCTGGTCGATCTGGTTCATCGCGGTGATTTCCATTACCGGCACCTGGTTTCTGATTCAGGCGATTCTGGGCGACAACCACATCAGTATTTCCACTCAGGCAGAGGCCCCGGTGATCGCTCGCGAAGATGTGCCGCGGGCCGCCAATGGGCAATCGGTCGACAAGGTCGGGCTGGATCAGGCCATCCGCATCGCCAGCCAGCAGATTCCGGGGCTGGAGGCCAGCTACATCGCCCTGCCCGAAACGGCCTACGCGCTGTTGGAGATCGGCGGGCGAGGCTGGTATCCGCTGATGTACCAGTCGGCCGAGATCAACCCCTACACCGGTACCGTCGCTGCCGCGCACCTGCTGGGGGAGCGCTCGGGGCTGGAGTTCGTCACCGAATCTATGCGGCCGCTGCACACCGGGGATTTCGGCGGACTCTGGATCAAGATGATCTGGTTCTTCTTCGGCCTGCTGCTGAGCATGATGGTCCTCAGCGGCCTGCTGATCTGGAGCAAGCGCACAGCCCAGGCCACCCTTGCGGCGCTCAAGCGCAGTGCCAAGGCTGAACGCAAACAGGCGATCACCGCGCCCCATCCCGCCCTGACGCAAGAAACATCGGAGGCCAGCCTGTGAACCCGTCCGCGATCAATCCGGTGCCCGCGCCGTCGAAACTGCGCCAATGGTGGCTCAAGTGGCGCTTGCACCTGAACATCCTGTTGCTGCTGATCCCGCTGGGGTTCATGCCGCGGTATTTCGCCGATGTTGCGCTGTTTCGTGGCGACAGCGGCCTGGGCGAGCGCGAGATCGGCGACGTCCAGGTTGGCCCGTGGACACTGAAGCTTGCCGAGTTTCGCAATGAGGCGCCGCAGCTCGACGGCCCTGCCGGTTACATGAAGCACTTCAGCGGCGCGCTGTGCGAGCGCTGCATCAACGAGGTCAAGGCCACCTACCTGCGCATCGGCAAGCCACGCAGTCTGCGGGCCGCAGGTTCGCTGTTCGAGGGCACACCCCATCGCATGATTGCCGAGGTGCCGATACCCAAGCGCGCCACGGCCGACGCCGAACTGTGGATCACCCTGGAAGGCTGGGACGGCTCGGTGCATCAGGCGTCAGTGCCGCTGAACCAGGCCTCGCCAGCCACTGTGGCATGGCTCACACAGCGAGGAGCGAAACGATGAACACCTCGACAATGCACCACGCCCTGCGCGGGCTATTGCTGGTCGCCTGCACAAGCTTCGGCACCGCCGTGCAGGCCCACAGCCCGTTCTGCGACTGCAAGCAGATCAATACCACGCAGATCCGCTGCAGCGGCGGCTTCACCGACGGTGGCGATGCCGCCGGCGTGACGCTGGATGTGATCGGCTATGACGAAAATGTTCTCCTGCACGGCCAGCTGGGCAGCGATTCGAGCCTGACCTTCGACAAACCGGCCGGGGAGTTCTACGTGCTGGTCGATGCAGGGCCGGGAGCCGTTGTCGAGGTCGATCATCTGGATATCGGGCAGTGATGAAGCGCGGCGGCGCAGTAAATTTCCTCTGAGAATGCTCGTTTTCCCTTCAATGACCCGCGCTCCCGCAGGGATGTGCGGCTGCATCTCACCTTGAAGAACCAAGAGGAAACACCGTGGACCTGCAGACTGTCCTGACCCAGCTGTTCGCCAACGCCGGCTCGGTCGGTATCGAGGGTGTGTTCCAGTTTGTCTTCGGCCCCGATCAGGCGGTCTGGTCCGAGGTCGGCGACACCACCCGCACCGCCGCCGGGCGCCATGCGGCGGCGGACGTGACCATCTCGGTGGCGCCGCAGGACTTTGCCGGCATCATGAGCGGGCAGGCCAACGTCGAAGAGCTGTTCGCCAGTGGCCGGCTGAAGATCGACGGCAACATGGGCCTGGCGACGATGCTGCCGCAGATCATCGACAGCGCGCGTCAGGGCGCAGGCAAGCCCGAAAAGGTCGACATGAACAAGCGCTATCCGACGCCACCGCGCTTCAGCGAGCGGGTGTCGGCGGCGCAACCGGTGCAGCGGGTGGTCGAGCGACGAGCGCGGGCGGACCTGTCGGTCGCCGAATTTCGCGACCTGTACCTGCCCGGCGGCATTCCGGTGGTGATCAGCAACGCCCTGCAGGATTGGCCATTGTTCAACCTCAGCCGCGAAGAAACCCTGGTGCACTTCGCCGAGCTGCAAGGCATTACACGCCACGGCGATTACGTGAAGAAGACCTTCTCCACCGAACGGGATTTCCGCTCGACCTCCATGGCCGACTTCATCGCCTCGCTGGAAAAGCCCGCCGAAAAAAGTGCCGACGGCGCCCCGCCCGCCTACATGGGCAACAACATCCTGCCCGCGCAGTTGCTGGAACTGATCCGCTACCCAGTGTATTTCGACCAGTCGCTGTTCATCGCCCCGCGCATCTGGATCGGCCCGAAAGGCACGCTGACCCCGCTGCACCGCGACGACACCGACAACCTGTTCGCTCAGGTCTGGGGGCAGAAGTCGTTCATCCTCGCCGCGCCCCATCACCGCGAGGCGCTGGGCACCTGGTCCACAGCCCCTCAGGGCGGCCTCGATGGCTGTGATTTCAACCCGGATGCGCCGGACTATCAGCGCTTCCCTGCGGCGCGCAATGTGCCGTTTCTGCGCGTGACGTTGCAGGCGGGGGATCTGTTGTTTCTGCCGGAGGGCTGGTTCCATCAGGTGGAATCGGTGAGTACGTCATTGTCGGTGAATTTCTGGGTGGATTCGGCGCGGGGGTGGTGACAGATATACAAGTTGGCGTCATGTACATACCTGTGGGAGCCGGCTTGCTGGCGAATGCGGTGTGTCAGCCACATCAGAACTGACTGACACACCGCATTCG
>NZ_JBWKWB010000050.1:0-13168 GCF_059421985.1 Pseudomonas sp. GW821-FHT02A11 | reverse complement strand
CGCAGCGTAATACACACGCCGCCATCTATGACGCATTGCGGCTGTGTAAAGACTTTTGATGGTGACCCTGTAGGAGCCATCATGCTCAACACCCTTCTTCCAATCCTGCTGTTCGCCGCCTTGGGCCTTGGTGTCCTTGGCGCCTTGCGGCGGGTGGCCATGTGGCGCAACGGGCGTGCGTCCAAGGTCGATCTCCTGGGCGGCCTGCTGGCCATGCCCAAGCGTTACATGGTCGATCTGCACCACGTGGTCGCGCGGGATAAATACATTGCCAACACCCACGTCGCGACGGCGGGTGGTGCGGTGGCGTCGATTGTTCTGGCGATTCTGGTCCACGGTTTCGGCCTGCATAACCGCATCCTCGGTTACGCGCTGCTGCTGATGACGGCGGTGATGTTCGTCGGTGCGATCTTCGTTTATAGGCGTCGCCGCAATCCACCAAGCCGCCTGTCGAAAGGCCCGTGGATGCGCCTGCCGAAAAGCCTGCTAGCGTTCTCTGGTTCGTTCTTTCTGGTGACCTTGCCGGTCGCGGGCATCCTTCCGGAAAACTTCGGTGGCTGGCTGCTGGCAATCATTCTGGGGATCGGCGTGCTGTGGGGCGTTTGCGAGCTGTTCCTCGGCATGACCTGGGGCGGCCCGATGAAACATGCTTTCGCCGGTGCGCTGCACCTGGCTTGGCACCGTCGTGCCGAGCGCTTTGGCGGCGGTCGTTCCACAGGCCTCAAGCCGCTGGACCTGGCCGACCCCACTGAGCCGCTGGGCGTGGAAAAACCCAAGGATTTCACCTGGAACCAATTGCTGGGTTTCGACGCCTGTGTGCAGTGCGGCAAGTGCGAAGCGGCGTGCCCTGCGTTCGCCGCCGGTCAGCCGCTGAACCCGAAAAAGCTGATTCAGGACATGGTCGTCGGCCTTGCCGGCGGCACCGACGCAAAATTTGCGGGCAGCCCATATCCAGGCAAGCCGATCGGCGAGCACAAAGGCAACCCGCATCAACCGATCGTCAACGGTCTGGTCGACGCGGAAACGCTGTGGTCGTGCACCACCTGCCGCGCCTGCGTGGAAGAATGCCCGATGATGATCGAGCACGTGGACGCCATCGTCGACATGCGCCGCCACCTGACCCTGGAAAAGGGCGCGACCCCGAACAAGGGCGCCGAAGTGCTGGAAAACCTCATCGCCACCGATAACCCGGGCGGCTTTGCGCCACGCGGTCGCCTGAACTGGGCGGCGGACTTGAACCTCAGCCTGATGAGCGAGAAGAAAACGACTGACGTACTGTTCTGGGTCGGTGATGGCGCGTTCGACATGCGCAACCAGCGCACACTGCGCGCCTTCGTCAAAGTGCTGAAAGCGGCGAAGGTCGACTTCGCCGTGCTCGGGCTCGAAGAGCGGGACAGCGGCGACGTGGCTCGTCGTCTGGGCGATGAAGCGACGTTCCAGATGCTCGCCAAACGCAACATCCAGACGCTGTCCAAATACAGCTTCAAGCGCATCGTCACCTGCGATCCACACAGCTTCCACGTGCTGAAAAACGAGTACGGCGCCTTTGACGGCAATTACCTGGTGCAGCACCACAGCACCTATATGTCCGAGCTGATCGGCGATGGTGCGCTGAGCCTGGGTCAACACAAAGGCTCCAGCGTGACCTATCACGATCCGTGCTACCTGGGCCGTTACAACGGCGAGTACGAAGCGCCGCGTCACGTGCTCAAGGCGCTGGGCATCGAGGTCAAGGAAATGCAGCGCTCCGGTTTCCGCTCCCGTTGTTGCGGCGGCGGTGGCGGCGCGCCGATCACTGACATTCCGGGCAAACAGCGTATCCCCGACATGCGCATGGAAGACATCCGCGAAACCGGCGCCGAGCTGGTGGCCGTGGGTTGTCCACAGTGCACGGCCATGCTCGAAGGCGTGGTCGAACCGCGGCCGATGATCAAGGACATCGCGGAGCTTGTGGCTGACGCATTGCTCGAAGACGCGGCCCCGGCCAAACCGGCTCCCGCCAAACGTGAACCTGCGGAGGCGCATTGATGAGCGATATTATCCGCCGCGACCCTCGTGCCGAGTGGATCGCCCGCAACCGCTTGCACCCTCTGCATGCGGCCATGCAGCCGGCACAAAGCAGCTGGATGGGACCGAACGGCGTCATTCGCAAGAACGTACATGGCATCGGTTTCATCGGCCCCAATGGCATCAAACGTATCGACCGCAGCGGCGCGCAACAGGGCGGCACCACCAAGCGTTCGGCTTCTGTCGAGGTGCAATTGCCGTTGCATCAGGTGACCGAGCCGTCTTTCTATATTGTCGTGGTGCCAGACATGGTCGGTGGCCGCCTGAGCAGTCACGACCGCGACCTGCTGGGCCTGGCCCATGGCCTGGCAGGCAAGGACGGCGCTGTACTGGCCGTGGTCTTCGGCGAGCATAAGGAAAGCGCGTTCGAAACCGCTGGCGTGGATCGTCTGCTGGTATTGGAAGGCAACGAATTCGCCGGTTACTCGCCGGAGCAGCGCGTACAAGGCTTGCGGGCTGTGGATAACCAATTCGACCCACGCCACTGGCTGCTGCCTGACAGTCGCACCGGTGGAGGCGAATTGGGCCGTCGTTTTGCCGCTAGCCTGGGCGAGCGCCCGGCGACGCGGGTCTGGCAGGTCAAGGACGAGCAGGCCACTGGCCGCGCCGGCGCTGGTCGCGAAGACATCTCGCGGACCGTTTCTCGCCTGATCCTGGCTGCCGCCGAGTGCGCCGAGCCGGTCAGTGAAACTCGCCATGAAGCCCTGCCGGTCGAGTTGTCCACAACCATCGCCCGCAGCCTGCCGCGCATCGAAGACCTTGGCGCGGTAGCGGTCGACCCTGCACTGATCCCCATGGCCGAAGCGGAATTCATTTTCTCCGGCGGCAATGGTGTGAAGGACTGGGCATTGTTCCATCGAACGGCGGCCGCACTGGGCGCCACTGAGGGCGCTTCCCGCGTGGCGGTGGATGATGGCTTCATGACCCGCGATCGTCAGGTGGGCGCCTCGGGGACCTGGGTCACGGCACGTGTGTATGTGGCTGTGGGTATCTCGGGTGCGATCCAGCACTTACAAGGCATTGGCGCGTGCGACAAAGTCGTGGCGATCAACCTCGACCCGACATGCGACATGGTCAAACGTGCTGATTTGTCAGTGATCGGCGAGAGCGCTGAAATCCTCAACGCGCTCATCGAAGCGGTCGAGGCCTACCGAAACGAGGCGAAACGCGATGCAGCCTGACAAAAATCTGCCTGTGGATAAAGCTGCCCTGCATGTGATCAGTCTGGTCTCCATCGGCGCGCACCCGACTTCCGGCCGTCCGCGCCGCGCCGAACAGGATGCTCGCGCAGTTGAAATGGGCCTGCAATTGGCTGGGGATAACTTGCACGTACTGCACGCTGGCAATGCCGATGAGCCCGCGCTGCGTGCTTACCTCGGCATGGGCCTGAAAGAACTGCACGTCCTCGATCAACCTGACGGCGCCGATGCGCTGCCGGGCCTGAGCGATTACATACGCGAATCCGGCGTACAGCTCGTGCTTGCCGGTACGCAAGCGGAAACCGGAGAAGGTTCTGGCATGCTGCCCTACCTGCTTGCCGAAAAACTCGGCTGGCCACTGGTGGTGGGCATGGCCGAGGTCGAATCCATCAGCAATGGCGCAGCCCAGGTGCTTCAGGCGCTGCCGCGCGGCCAGCGCCGCCGTCTCAAGGTCCGCCTGCCATTCCTCGCCACTGTGGATAACGCCGCGACCAAACCGCGCCAAAGCGCTTACGGCCCGGCGCAGCGCGGCACACTGGATGTGGAAGAGATTGAGGTCGTCATCGACGATTTGTTAGCAGGTGCGGAACTGACCCCCGCTAAACCTCGCCCGAAACGCTTGAAAGTGATCAAGGCAAAGAGCGGTGCAGACCGGATGAAGGCTGCGACAGCGAAAGCCAGCGGCGGCGGTGGGCAAGTGCTCAAGGGGGTGAGCCCCCAGGAAGGCGCTGCGGCGATTTTGAAGTTGTTGGTGGAGGAGGGGGTGGTGCGTTAAGCCCTGCTTCGTTAAACGCAAAAGGCGCCCGAGTGGCGCCTTTTGTGTTTAAGGCAGTGGGTCATCAAGCGCTACTCTTGTATTGCTTGGGGCTGTGTCGACGATCATCACATCGAACACCTGCTCAATGACCTGACGCGGGCCCTGTTTCAGGCTCCAAGTGAAGAAGACGAGGCAGCCGAGCAGCATGATGAAGCATGCAGAGCCAATGACGCTCTGCGATACGCCAGTCCAGAAGCCTGGTCGGGCAGATCGTATCTCGTGACTGGCTTTAGCTGCATACATCTCTTCCATTTCCCTTGTTTCATCAGCGAGAGATGCTTTCAGAAAATCCACCGCAAGCTGTGCTGCCTGGCTCCGGTAGCTTTCAAGGACTGACACGTTGTTGCTCATGTCGTGAAACGCCGCAAGATCGGCGTCTGTCGGGAGTTCACCGTGCTTGTCTTTGAATGCCAGGATGTATTCGATTTTCTGACGCTTGTATTGCGAGTAGGCGAGCTTGCCAACGATGTCGTTATCGTCCGCAACCAATGCGTTATAGATGTGGTTGTAGTTTGCTTTTGTCATGCAAACTCAGTCTCGCGCAGCTTTGCATACGCAGAGGCAAAGGCGCTGTTGATCTCTTCTATCGTTCTGGGCCGGAAGGTGACGATCCCCAGTAGTTCTCGTGGAAGCTTTGCAGGGCGGCCTCGGTGCTCGATTAGATGAGCATTGGCCCTCAAGACCACGTCGCGGGTGAAGGGTGATCTGATTTTCATGATTGAGTCCGTCAGTCAGGTTATGCAGGTAACGAGTTTAAGGTGCTGTGTGAGACGGCGATGTCAGACGTTTCCGATTCTTCAGCCCTCCAACCTGCCCACATACCCACAATCCCTGTTAGCCCACCCGTGGATAAACTGTTCGGCCATCTCTGCAGGTCTCGTATTACGCGGCGTCGAGGCCGAAGGTCAAAAACTAACCAGCCTATCTTGTGGTTTTCAAACGCATTTTCTCCACGGTGATCTTTCCTGCCAGCACAGATCTGCTCACATTCTCTGTGCGCGTCTATGTGGATAAGTTGTTGGCTATGCCCTGCAGGCCATATAGATCGGGGCTTTCAAGAAATTGTGCAAATATTAATCAATTCGACAATTCTCTGACGACCACGCGCTCGTTTTTGTGAATTTTGCCAGTCATTACTGTTTTCCACAGTCATCAGCTCACGGTTGGAAGTTGCGCACAATCTCTGTTGGTGATCCTGTGGATAAGATGTTTGTGGTCCGCTATGGCCTTCGTAGGACGGGGCTTGCAGCGACTTGATCAAAATATGATCAGCTATTTGTCATTCACGCAGAGGTGAATAAGTCACGGTTTTTTCTCGGTATTTGCACAGGCGAGAAGCAACTTGCCCACAATTGCTGTGAGTTGTGCTGTGGATAACTTGTTCGTGGATGCTGGGGAGGGGCGGCGGGGTTGGTGCTGTACCGTGTTGAGCGTTTTTTGACCAGATGGGGGCGCCAACTCCTGTGGGAGCCGTCAAAGTCGGCTCCCACAGGGGACAGGGGTTTGCGATTACTCGTGATTAACCGCCACACCCTTCAAATAGGGCGCGGGCTCTGCTCCCATGTTTTCCAGGAGCTTGGCGCTGTACCAGTCGATGAAGTTGACGACGCCGAACTCGTAGGTTTTCGAGTACGGGCCTGGCTGGTAGGCGACGGAGTTGATACCGCGCTGATTCTCTTCGGCCAGGCGACGGTCCTGGTCGTTGGTGGCGTCCCAGACCTCACGCAGGCGCGCGATGTCGTAGTCCACGCCTTCGACGGCGTCTTTGTGCACCAGCCATTTAGTGGTGACCATCGTCTCCTGAGCGCTGATCGGCCACACGGTGAACACGATCACGTGGTCGCCCATGCAATGGTTCCAGGAGTGCGGCAGGTGCAGAATGCGCATCGAGCCCAGGTCCGGGTTCTGGATGCGGCCCATGAGTTTCTTACTGCCTTGCTGGCCGTCCATGGTCATGGACACCGTGCCTTTAAGCAGGGGCATGCGCACGATGCGGTTACGCAGGCCGAAGCTCTTGTGCAGGTAAGGGATTTTTTCGGCTTCCCACGCGGCAGCGGATTCAGCGACGTGGTCCTTGAATTTCTGGTCGGCGCGAGGATCGTTGGTGTCGTCCCATTCCAGCAGGGTGTTCAGCAACTCAGGGTGCGAACCGCTGCAGTGGTAGCACTCGCGGTTGTTTTCCAGGACCAGCTTCCAGTTGGCTTTTTCCATCAAGGTGGTTTGCACCGCCACCTTGGTGTTTTCCATGTCGTACGGTTCCATGTAGTGATTCAGGGTCTGCAGGAACTCGTCGATGGCTGGCGGGTTCTCCGCCAGGCTGATGAAGATGTAGCCGCCAGACACCTTACAGTGCACAGGCTTGAGGCTGAACTTCTGCATGTCGAAGTCCGCGCCCATTTCGGTGCCCGCGTACAGCAGGCGGCCATCGAGTTCGTAGGTCCACTGGTGGTAAGGGCACACCAGTTTGGCGACCTTGCCTTTTTCCTTGGTGCACAGACGCGAACCGCGGTGGCGGCAGACGTTGTGGAACGCGGCGATCGAGCCATCTGGCTTGCGCACGACGAGGATCGGGTTATTGCCGATTTCCAGCGTAAGGAAGTTACCCTTGGCCGGAATTTCACAGGTCATGCCCGCGATCAGCCATTCCTTTTGAAAGATTTCCTGCATGTCGATTTCAAACAGCCGCTCATCGCTGTAGAAAGGCTGCGGCAGCGAGTACGTGCGCTCGCGGGTCTGCAGCATCTCGGCGGTTGCCTTGCGTGCGGGTTCCAGCGGATCGCCCAGGCTCAGAGTTGCGGTGACGTCCATCTTTCAAGTCCTCAGGCCGTGTGTGTGACGACCTACGAATGTGGCTAATACGGTTGTGTTGTGTGTCTGGCACGCGAGGCGACCGCGTTGGAAGTCGCTCATGTTTATTAGGTAAAAAATCTGTATTGGATTGACGGCGAGTGTGTAGCCGGTCGCGACGCGAACCTTATCCATGGGCGACATGGCCGAATCCGTTTCCGACTACGTAACCCCTATAGATCGGGCCTGGTCGCCATAAGTATGTGAATGTCGCTGATAGGTAAATAGGCGGCTCCTGCGTTACGCAGAATCGCCACCATAAGAGGCCGACAGTCGGCCGTGGAGAGTGAGTATGTCCCAGAGTTTCCTCAACCCGGTCACCACGCAGACCTGGGCCAATGGCCGCCACCTCGTGCGCGTCGTCAAAGTGATCCAGGAAACTTGGGATGTGCGCACGTTCTGCTTCATGGCCGATCAGCCGATCCTGTTCTTTTTCAAGCCGGGTCAGTTCGTCACCCTGGAGCTGGAAATCGAAGGCGTGCCGGTCATGCGCTCCTACACCATTTCCAGCTCGCCGTCGGTGCCTTACAGCTTCTCGATCACCATCAAGCGCGTGCCGGGTGGCAAGGTGTCCAACTGGCTTCACGACACCCTGCACGAAGGTCAGGAGCTGGCGGTCCACGGGCCGGTCGGGCTGTTCAACGCCATCGACTTCCCGAACCCGAAGATCCTTTACCTCAGCGGCGGGGTCGGCATCACGCCGGTCATGTCCATGGCGCGCTGGTATTACGACACCAACGCCAACGTCGACATGGTCTTCGTTCACAGCTCCCGTTCGCCCAAAGACATCATCTACCACCGCGAACTGGAGCAGATGGCGTCGCGCATCAATAACTTCTCGCTGCATATCGTCTGTGAGAAGCACGGTCTGGGCGAGCCATGGGCCGGTTACCGCGGCTACTTGAATCAGAAGATGCTGGAACTGATGGCGCCGGACTTCATGGAGCGCGAGGTCTTCTGCTGCGGCCCGACCCCATACATGAATGCGGTCAAGCGCCTGCTCGAAGCCAACGGCTTCAACATGGCCCAGTACCACGAAGAATCTTTCGGCGCGACCCCGCCCGAAGCCCGCGCTGACGCCGTGGAGCACGCCGAACAGGCCGCCGACGCGCCGGAAGTCGACGTCTCCGAACTGCATCAGGTGGAATTCACCGACACCGGCAAGAGCATCCGCGTGGCGCCGGGCGAAACCGTCCACGCAGCGGCTGCCAAGCTCGGCCTGATGATCCCCAAAGCCTGCGGTATGGGCATCTGCGGGACCTGCAAGGTGATGAAGCTCAGCGGCGAAGTCGAGATGGAACACAACGGCGGCATCACCGACGACGACGTGGAAGAGGGTTACATCCTGTCGTGCTGCAGCATTCCGAAAGGGGATGTGCGGATCGAGTATTGATCAACTCGGCGTAAAAACACCTGTGGGAGCGGATTCATCCGCGATGGGCTTTTCAGTCGACAGATAGGTATCGCCTGGCTGGCCTCATCGCGAATGAATTCGCTCCCACAGTGTTTGTGCGCCTTGCTTGATGAGTCGTTACAACCTGAACCGCGCCACCATCCCGTTCAAATCCACTGCCAGACGCGACAGCTCGTTGCTCGCCGCGCTGGTCTGGTTGGCGCCGGTGGCCGATTGAGTGGACAGGTCGCGGATGTTGACCAGATTGCGGTCCACCTCGCGCGCCACTTGCGCCTGCTCTTCTGCCGCGCTGGCGATCACCAGATTGCGTTCGTTGATCTCGACCACCGCACTGTTAATGGTGTCCAGCGCCAGGCCTGCGCCTTTGGCGATGCTCAGCGTCGACTCGGCGCGTTCGGTGCTGCTACGCATCGAGTTCACGGCCTGTTCGGTGCCGCCCTGGATGCTGCCGATCATGCGTTCGATTTCGCTGGTCGATTGCTGGGTGCGATGGGCGAGGGCGCGAACTTCATCGGCCACAACCGCAAAACCACGGCCCGCTTCGCCAGCACGGGCGGCTTCGATGGCAGCGTTGAGGGCAAGCAGGTTGGTCTGGTCGGCCAGGCCGCGAATCACGTCCAGGACTTTGCCGATGTCTCGGGATTCGTCAGCGAGGTTACCGATCAGCGTTGCGGTGCCCTGCACGTCGTTGCTCATGCGTTCGATGGCGCTGACGGTTTCCTGCACCAGGTCACGACCGTCGCTGGCCGAGGTGGTGGCGTTTTTCGATGCTTCGGACGTGCTTACGGCATTGCGAGCGACTTCTTCCACGGCGCTGGTCATCTCGTTGACGGCGGTGGCGGCTTGTTCGATTTCGTTGTTCTGTTGCGATAGTCCGCGAGCGCTTTCGTCGGTGACGGCGTTCAGCTCTTCTGCCGCCGAAGCCAACTGAGTTGCCGAGCCGGAAATGCGTTGCAGCGTGTCGCGCAGTCTCGACTGCATCTTCAGCATGGCGCTGAGCAGGCGGCCGGCTTCATCGGTGCCATCGACAGTGATGGTCCGGGTCAGGTCGCCTTCGGCCACTTCTTCAGCCGCTTTAAGCGCGGAAGCAATCGGGCGGGTGATGCTGTTGGTCAGCAGCCAGGCGAACAGGAGGGTCAGCACGGTGGCAATGATCAGCAGCGTGACGACCATCGTGAAGGCGGTCGAATACTGGTCCGAGGCCATTTTGTTGGTGTCGTTAAGCTGCTGGGTGTTGATCTCCACCAGCTTGCCCAGCGCCACGTTCATCTGGTCGGAGTTGGTCTGCAGGTCGTTATTGAGCAAGGCCGTGAGGTCGTCGAGCTTGTTGGCGTTGCTCAGCGATTTCATGCGGTCTTCGAGGTTGCGGTAGTCGCCCAGCAGCTTGACATACTGATCGTATGTGGCTTGTTCTTCGGGGGCGGCGATCAATTTGACGTAGATCGCGCGGGCTTCCTCGATCTGGCGATTGCGCATGGCCAGCAGCTCGATGGTTTTTTGCTGGGTGTCGGCTTCGCGGTTGAGCATCAGACGGTACGACAGCACACGCAGGCGAATGCTGGCTTCGGTCAGTTTATCCAGCGCCTTGATGCTCGGCATGCTGTTGGTCGCCATGGTCTCGGTGGCGTCGTTGATCTTGCTCATCTGGGCCAGCGCGAAGACGCCGAGCACCAGCATCAGCAGGCCAATGATGGAAAAGCCAAGAAACGCGCGGGGCGCGATGTTCATATTACGCAGGGACATGAAGGTTTCCTGAGAAAGCCGCGATCCATGCGTGCAGAAGGAGTGTGGAGGAGATGCACGGCTTATCGGTCGCGCTCGCCGAGACTTGAACACTTGGGACATCACTGTGCGTTTATGCCGCAGGAGGGTGATCTGACGAACAGCAGGAACAAGACACGGAAATCGCAGTCAATCAGGTCCGTTATGCGTTTGCGGAATTGAAGCGAGATGTGCGCTTTCCTGGTCGGTGTTGTGGCGTGAATGCCCTGATTTCACTGGTAGCTTGAGTGACTTTTCTTTATCGTACGCGCCCTTTGAAATTTGCCTGAGAAATCAAAATGTTGGAAGCATCCCTTAGCCAGTTGGAAAAGCTCGTCAGTGACCTGGTGCAGCAAAATCAGGACCTGCAGAACACGAACGCACAGCTCGCCGATGAGTTGAAGCAAGCCAGGGATGACAACGACAGCCTGCAGCTGAGCCTGCTGGAGCAGGAAGAGAAGCAGGGCGCCACCGCTGCCCGTATTCAGGCACTGGTTGACCGCGCCACCAGCGTCAGCGCGGTCGGCGCATGATCATCGACCGCGATGCCGCCAAGGTCATTTCCATTCTGGGCAACGACTACACGATCAAGGCGCCTGAAGGTCAGGAACAGACCTTGATGGAGGCCGTGGTCATGCTCAAGTCGGCGTTGTCCGAAACCAAGCGCAACTACCCGACCCTGATCGGCGACCGCCTGCTGGTGCTGGCGGCGCTGAATCTGTGCTCGAAGCAGATCGAACTCAAGCAGCAGCATGCCGAAGAGCTGAGCCGTTATGAGGAGAAAGTGAGCGCGACGGTGGAGGTGATTGAGAAGGTGATTGCGCAGGGGTGAAGCTTCTGCGGGCCTGATTGGCTTACACCCTCGCCCCGACTCTGAGATCTCTGTGGGAGCGAATTCATTCGCGATTGGCAGGTACATCCGACACATCGAGGTCGGATGTACCCTTTTTCGCGAATAAATTCGCTCCCACAGGGGGTATGTGATCAGGCTCCCATCACCAGACGGATATCCGCAGCCAGTTCACGCACGCGGGCTTCTTCGGTGTCCCACGAACACATGAATCGCGCACCGCCGCTGCCAATGAAGGTGTAGAAACGCCAGCCCTTGGCGGTCAGTGCGGCAATCGCCGCTTCCGACAGTTGCAGGAATACGCCGTTGGCTTGCACCGGGAACATCAATTCCACTCCCGGAATGTCCTTCACCAGCTCGGCGAGTAACTGCGCGCAGCTGTTGGCGTGGCGAGCGTGTTTGAGCCATGCGTCGTTTTCCAGCAGGCCGACCCACGGCGCCGACAGGAAGCGCATTTTCGACGCCAGTTGCCCGGCCTGCTTGCAGCGATAGTCGAAGTCTTCGGCCAGCTTGTGGTTGAAGAACAGAATCGCCTCACCCACCGCCATGCCGTTTTTCGTGCCGCCGAAGCACAGCACGTCGATGCCGGCCTTCCAGGTCAGTTCGGCTGGCGTGCAGCTCAGGTACGCACAGGCGTTGGCGAAGCGGGCGCCGTCCATGTGCAGGTTCAAGCCCAGTTCCTTGCAGGTGTCGCTGATGGCTTTGAGTTCTTCGGGCAGGTAGACGCTGCCAACCTCGGTGGCCTGGGTCAGGGTGACGACGCGGGGTTTGGGGTAATGGATGTCGGCGCGCTTGAGGGCGACTTCGCGAATCGAGGCGGGCGTCAGTTTGCCGTTCTCGCTGCGGGCAGTGAGCAACTTCGAGCCATTAGAGAAGAACTCGGGCGCGCCACATTCGTCGGTTTCGACGTGGGCGGTTTCCGAGCAGATGACGCTGTGATAGCTCTGGCACAACGACGACAGCGCCAGGGAGTTGGCCGCCGTGCCGTTGAAGGCGAAGAACACTTCGCAGTCGGTTTCGAACAACTGGCGGAATTGATCGGCGGCGCGCGCTGTCCATTGGTCGTCGCCATAGGCGCGTTGATGGCCATGATTCGCTTGTTCCATGGCCGCCCAAGCTTGCGGGCAGATCCCCGAATAGTTGTCGCTGGCAAACTGCTGGCTTTGGTCTGACATGGCCGGTTCCCTGTAATCGAAGGCTGCGACTGTAGCGAACATTCCATCGTTTGGTCATGCATTCTTGCGTCAGAACATTCAGTAAAACGGCGGGCAGCAAATGAGTGGGGCGACATGAGCGAGACGACGGCGATGACTCCCCCGACGCGTGACCGGGCCCTGGACCTGCTCAAATGGCTGGCGGTGCTGAGTATGGTGCTCGACCATTTGCGCTACGTCGGCTGGCATGCCGACTGGCTGTATGTGCCGGGACGCCTGGCGTTCGCGTGGTTCTGCCTGGCGATTGCGGTCAATGTCGGGCGCGGGATTACGCGCTCGGAGCAGCCCCGCGTGAGCTGGAAATACCTCACATGGATGGCGGCGTTTTCCGTCATCGCGGAATTCCCTTATCAGCTTTACATGGCCGATGAAGTCACCACGTTCAATGTGCTGCCGACGCTGGCGCTGGGGCTGCTGGTGGCGCAGGGCGCGGTCAGCCGGTCGTGGCCGGCGCGGGTCCTGGGAGTTGTTGCGCTGGGGATCGGTGTCGCATTTGCACCGCGGTTGATGTTCGGCGCTTATGGTGTGCTGCTCCCCGCCGCGTTTCTGCTGGTGCTGCGCGGGCCGCTGTGGCTGGCGGTGGTGCCGGGGATCGTCTGTTTGTTGAGCAACGAGTGGCCGAAGATCATCGACGGCATGCTGTGGGGCGATCCCATTTCGGTTGGCGCGTTGGTCGCCTGTTTGTTGGGGCCTTGGTTGGGTTTGGCGCTGTTGCGTTGGCGTCCGGGGTTTGCGGTGCGGCCGATGCACAAATGGGCGTATCTGATTTATCCGCTGCATTTTGTGGTGTTGTTCGGTGTCCGCAATTTGCTTGTCTGACGCCTTCAAACCCTGCCCCCGATTTTGTGGCTGGCAGGTAACCTGTGGGAGCGAATTTATTCGCGAGGCGGGGGTACATCCAATGCGGATTGATCGTCTGCACCATTTTTCGCGAATGAATTGGCTCTGTCTGCGTAAAGTGTTGCTGGCAGCTAAGCTTGTAAAGTCGACATTCGTTTT
>NZ_JBWKWB010000049.1:0-13323 GCF_059421985.1 Pseudomonas sp. GW821-FHT02A11 | reverse complement strand
CTTGAAGGCTGGAGTGTATTTCATGGTGGGCATCCCTTTGGTTGGACAGGGTGTCCAACTTTTGGGGGTCAGTTCAGGCCCTGCTCCTGGTTGGGGCTCTCCTTCGTCGAGCTTCCCTCACTCCGGCGACGCTCCGTGGGCCCGCGCTGAACGGACATCCATGTCCTAGCAGCGCTCTCGCCGCATCCATGCGGCTCGGCCCACTCCGCGCCGCCTGCGTTCGGCCTGCACCCAAGTCGCGTTCTGCGGTGTCTGGACTGTTGCGCATGAAGATCAACGGCAACGGCAACGGCAACGGCAACGGCAACGGCAACGCTCAGGTGTATGCGATGAGTAGCCCTAGCCAGAACCCATCGAAAAGAGTACAAATGTACTCCATGACGACTCTATCCTCCCGACGCGCTGCCATTCTCACCTTCATCCGTGACCGCATCGCCCAAAACGCCCAGCCACCGAGCCTCGCTGAAATCTGCGAAGCCTTCGGATTCGCTTCCCGCAGCGTCGCACGCAAACACATCGTCGCACTCACCGAAGCCGGCTTCATCGAAGTCACCGCCAATCAGGCCCGCGGCATTCGCCTCGTCGAACACACACGCCGCGCCGAGATGCTTGAAATCCCCGTCCTCGGCCGCGTCGCCGCTGGCGCCCCCATCGGCCCCGACATCGACATTCACGACACCTTCACCCTCGACAGCCGCACCTTTCTGCGCATCCCCGATTATCTGCTACGGGTCAAAGGCGACTCGATGATCGAAGACGGCATCTTCGACGGCGACCTGGTTGGCATCCTGCAAAGCGCCGACGCCAAGGACGGCCAGATCGTCGTGGCGCGGCTCGATGGCGAAGTGACCATCAAACGTCTCGAACGCGGCAACAACCAGTTCCGCCTGTTGCCGCGTAACCCGGCCTATGCCCCCATCGTCGTGCTCCCCGATCAGGACTTCGCCATTGAAGGCGTGTTCTGCGGGCTGGTGCGCCGGGAATGATGGGCGCGGTGGTCAGCCTTGACGCGCTGCTGGACGAGCGTCGGGTCTGGAAAGGTCGAGCGCAGGTCCAGCCGGTTGCCGCGCAACCCACGGGCCATGCCTTGCTCGATGCGGCCTTGCCCATTGGCGGCTGGCCGCCCGCAGCGCTGACGGAAATCCTCATCCCGGCCCACGGCAGCGGCGAGTTGCGTCTGTTGTGGCCCACCTTGGCGCGGCTGGCGGACAAGGGGGAGCGCATCGTCCTGGTCGCGCCGCCTCATGTGCCCTATCCCCAGGCGTGGCAGGCAGCCGGAGTCGATCTGCGCCAGTTGTCGGTGATTCAGGCCAGCGACACCGATGCCCTGTGGGCCGTTGAGCAATGTCTGCGCTCAGGCAGTTGTGGCGCGGTGTTGTGCTGGCCGAACAAGGTCGATGACCGTGCCTTGCGTCGTTTGCAGGTGGCGGCCGAAACCGGCGAAACCCTGGCGTTCGCCTGTCGTGGGCAACAGGCCGCTGCCAACCCGTCGCCTGCGGCCCTGCGTCTGGCCATCGACCTGCGCCCCAGCCAGCTACGCGTGCTCAAGTGCCGAGGCGGGCTGGCGCCTGCTTCCCCCATTCCTTTCACCACGGGGCCTTGAGGTTTCCATGCTCTGGGCTTGTGTCCTGCTGCCGCAACTGGCGCTGGACGGCGTCATGCGTCGTCGCGCCGAACCCGACAAACCGCTGGCCCTGATCAGCGGCACGGCCCAGCGTCGTGTGCTGCAAACCGTCAATGCCGCCGCTCGGGAACTGGGGTTGCGAGCCGGTCAGTCGCTGACGGCAGCCCACGCCATGACCCGCGAATTCGACACCGTTGAATATGACCCCGCGCAAACCGAGCACTGGCACCGCTTGCTGGCATCGTGGGCCTATCGCTTCAGCTCGCACGTCAGCCTGAAATACCCCCGCGTGTTGCTCATGGAAGTCGAGTCCAGCTTCGGCCTGTTCGGCCCGTGGCCGGTGTTCGAGGCGCGTCTTCGTCAGGAGTTGACCGCCATGGGTTTCAGCCATCGCATCGTCGCCGCGCCTAATCCTGTGGCTGCGCGGATGCTGGCCAGCGCCCACGACGGGCTGGCGGTGACCTGTCCGGACAGCCTGCAACAGATGCTGGAGCAGATGCCGGTCAACCGGCTGGGCTTGTCGACGGAGGTGTCCACGGCGTTCGCGCGCATGGGCCTGCATCGGTTGCGCCAGGTGCTGGCCATGCCCCGCGACACGCTGGCCCGACGCTTCCCGGCGCAGGTGCTGCAGCACCTGGATACGCTGCTCGGGCGACGGCCCGTGGCGCTGGAGTGCTACCTGCCGCCGGATCACTTCGAGACACGCATCGAGCTGAATTTCGACGTCGAATCCCATCAGGCGTTGCTGTTCCCGCTCAAACGCATGATTGCCGATCTGGCGTTGTTTCTCGGTGGCCGGGACAGTGGCGTGCAGCGTTTTGTCATTCATCTGGAGCACGTGCCCAGCGTCGGCAGTGCAGCCCCGGACACGCTGATTCCAGTGGGCCTGTTGAGTGCCGAGCGCGAGGCCAACATGCTGTTCGAGCTGGCGCGTGGGCGTCTGGAACAGGTGGTCGTGCCATCCCCGGTGCGGGCCCTGAAGTTGCTGGCCAGGGATTTGCCCGCGTTCGTGCCGGCTCATCGCGAGCTGTTCGACGACCGTCCGCAGCAGAGCCTGCCGTGGGAGCAATTGCGCGAACGCCTGCGGGCGCGGCTGGGGGACGACTCGGTCAGTGGCTTGAGCTTTCACGCCGACCATCGCCCCGAATGTGCCTGGCAGTCGGCTTCGCTCAGCAAGCCTGCCGCCGGTATCAACCCGGTGCCGCGTCCGGGCTGGCTGCTGCGAGAGCCGGAGCCTCTGACCGACCCTGGCCTGCGCGTGCTTGCTGGCCCTGAACGTATCGAGTCCGGCTGGTGGGACGGCGGGGATGTGCGCCGCGATTACTACCTCGTCGAAACCCGCACCGGCCTGCGCGGCTGGGCCTATCGCAGTGTGGGTGACAGCGGCCTGTTGCTGCACGGGTGGTTTGCATGAGCTGCGAGTACGTCGAGCTGCACTGCCTGTCCAACTTCAGTTTTCAGCGCGGGGCGTCCAGTGCGCAGGAGCTGTTCGAGCGCGCCAAGCTGCATGGCTACCAGGGCCTGGCCATCACCGATGAGTGCACGCTGGCGGGGATCGTGCGGGCGTGGCAGGCGTCGATCACATGCGAAATTCCGTTGATCGTCGGCAGTGAAATCGCCATCGAGCACGGGCCTAAAGTGGTGCTCCTGGCCGAGAACCTCGCTGGGTATCAAGCCCTGTGCAAGCTCATCACCCAAGGTCGGCGGCGCAGCAAGAAGGGCGAATACCGGCTGATGCGCGAGGATTTCGACACCCCCCTCGATGGCCTGCTGGCGTTGTGGTTGCCGGATCTGGACCAGTCGGCCGAGAGTCGACAAGAGCAGGGCGACTGGTTGTGCGGGCTTTTTCCGCAGACCTTGTGGCTGGGTGTCGAGCTGCATTGTGGTCCTGACGACCGACATCGGCTCGACACGTTGCTGTCGCTGGCCGATGCGTTCGGCATTCCGGCGGTGGCCTGCGGTGACGTCCACATGCACGCCCGCGGCCGCCGGGCCCTGCAGGACACCATGACCGCCATCCGTCATCACACTACGGTGGCCGAAGCCGGGCATCGCTTGTTTCCCAATGGCGAGCGGCATTTGCGCCCGCGCGCGGTTCTCGCAGACCTGTATCCCGAACGTTTGCTGGCCGAAACCCTGAACATCGCTCGGCGTTGCACCTTTGATTTCAAGCAGTTGCAGTACGAATACCCTCAGGAGTTGGTGCCGATGGGGCATTCGGCGACCAGTTGGTTGCGTGAGCTGACGGAGCAAGGGGCGCGCAAGCGTTGGCCGGATGGCGTTCCGGAGGTCGCCCGCACGAACATTGATCATGAGTTGCAGATCATTGCCGAGAAGAACTACGAGAGCTATTTCCTCACGGTTCACGACATCGTCAGCTTTGCCCGAGATCAAGCCATTCTTTGCCAGGGACGAGGCTCGGCGGCTAACTCCACGGTCTGTTTCGCGCTGGGCATCACCGAACTGAATCCGGCAACAGGTGAGAGCAAGATGCTGTTTGCCCGGTTTATTTCCAAAGAGCGGGATGAGCCCCCGGATATCGACGTCGATTTCGAGCACGAACGCCGTGAAGAGGTCCTGCAATACGTCTTCCGCCGCTATGGTCGGGGCAGGGCGGCGCTGACGGCTGTGGCCAGCACCTATCACGGCGCAGGGGCGATTCGTGATGTGGCGCGAGTACTCGGTTTGCCGCCTGATCAGATCAACGCACTGGCCGATTGCTGCGGACGCTGGACCGACAACCTGCCGCCCGCCGAGCGTTTGCGTGAATCAGGCTTCGAGCCGGATAGCCCGGTGCTGCGCCGAGTGCTGACCTTGACTGGCGAGCTGATCGGGTTTCCGCGTCACCTCTCGCAGCACCCCGGTGGTTTCGTGATTTCCGAGCACCCGCTGGAGACGTTGGTGCCGGTTGAGAACGCTGCCATGGCTGACCGCACGATCATTCAGTGGGACAAGGACGATCTGGATCTGGTGGGGTTGCTCAAAGTCGACATTCTCGCGTTAGGCATGCTCAGTGCCCTGAGGCGTACCTTCGATCTGGTTGAGTTGCATCGCCACAAGCGCTGGACCATCGCGACCATTCCCGCAGAGGACAAGCCGACCTACGACATGATCAGTCGTGCCGACACCATCGGTGTATTCCAGATCGAGTCGCGGGCACAGATGTCGATGCTGCCAAGACTCAGACCCAAGACGTTTTACGATCTGGTGATCGAGGTCGCCATCGTCAGGCCTGGTCCGATTCAGGGGGATATGGTGCATCCGTACCTGCGTCGCAGGAATAAAGAGGAACCTGTCACTTATCCCTCCAAGAAGTTGGAAGCCGTTTTCAAACGCACCCTCGGCGTGCCGTTGTTTCAGGAGCAGGTCATGCAACTGGCGATTGTCGCGGCCGATTATTCGCCGGGGGAGGCTGATGAACTGCGCCGTTCCATGGCAGCCTGGAAGCGCCACGGCGGCCTTGAACCTCATCGCATTCGCCTCAGCGAACGCATGACCGAGAAGGGCTACCCCGACGAATTCATCCGCCGCATCTTCGAACAAATCAAAGGCTTCGGCAGCTATGGCTTCCCCGAATCCCACGCCGCCAGCTTCGCCTTGCTGACCTACGCCAGCTGCTGGCTCAAGTGCCACGAACCCGCGGCCTTCACCTGCGCGCTGATCAACAGCTGGCCCATGGGGTTCTACAGCCCCGACCAATTATTGCAGGACGCCCGCCGACACCACATCGACGTGCATCCCGTGGACATTCGCTACAGCGACTGGGATTGCTCGCTGGAACCGGTAGAAGGGCGCGAGTACACGCAGAATCTGGCGATCCGTATGGGCCTGCGCATGATTCGTGGCTTTCGCGAGGAGGACGCCCGACGCATCGAGCAGACCCGGCAACAACGCGCATTCAAAGACGTCACTGACCTGTGCGTGCGCGCCGATCTCGACAATCGGACGCGGGCCTCGCTGGCGGATTCCGGGGCGTTGCGCGGGTTGGTCGGCCATCGTCATCGTGCGCGCTGGGAGATGGCCGGGGTCGAAGTGCAGCGGCCCTTGTTCGGTGAGGATTGCTTCGGCGAAGAAGCGCAGGTGGCCTTGCCCTTGCCCAGCGTGGCTCAAGACCTGATGGCCGATTACGACACGATTGGCACGACCCTCGGCCCGCACCCGCTGGCGCTGCTGCGCAACACATTGGCGGGCAAACGCTTCCGCTGTTCCAAAGACCTGTTGGATGAAGAGCACGGGCGTTGTTTCAGCGTCGCGGGTTTGGTGGTGGGGCGACAGCGACCGGGCACGGCCAGCGGCGTGACCTTTGTCACTCTGGAAGATGAGCACGGGATGATCAACGTCGTGGTCTGGCGGGATCTCGCCGAACGTCAACGCAAGGTGCTGGTGGGGTCGCAGCTGATGCAGGTCTTCGGCAAGTTCGAATACCAGAAGGGGGTGCGCCACGTCATCGCCCAACGCCTGTTCGACCTGACTCCGCTGCTGACGGGGCTGGACGTGCGCAGTCGCGATTTCAAATAGCGAGTCCCCTCTGGGAGCGAATTCATTCGCGAGAGGTCGGTACATCCAGCCTCTCGGAGTCGGATGTCCCCCCGTTTCGCGAATGAATTCGCTCCCACAGAGAGGCCCGCCGCGCCGAGGCTTCAGGTGATACCCATGTGATGCAGGGGTGTGGCTGCTGACCGGGCTGGACGTGCGCAGTCGCGATTCAAATAAACGACTGGACTGCGATATTCCTGTGGGAGCGAATTCATTCGCGAGAGGTCGGTACATCCAGCCTATCGGAGTCGGATGTCCCCCCGTTTCGCGAATCAATTCACTCCCACAGAGAGGCCCGCCGCGCCGAGGCTTCAGGTGATACCCATGTGATGCAGGGGCGTGGCTGCTGACCGGGCTGGACGTGCGCAGTCGCGATTTCAAATAAACGACTGGACTGCGATATTCGTGTGGGAGCGAATTCATTCGCGAGAGGTCGGTACATCCAGCCTATCGGAGTCGGATGTCCCCCCGTTTCGCGAATGAATTCGCTCCCACAGAGAGGCCCGCCGCGCCGAAGCTTCAGGTGATACCCATGTGATGCAGGGGTGTGGCTGCTGACCGGGCTGGACGTGCGCAGTCGCGATTTCAAATAAACGATTGGACTGCGATATTCCTGTGGGAGCGAATTCATTCGCGAGAGGTCGGTACATCCAGCTTATCGGTGTTGGATGTACCCCCGTTTCGCGAATGAATTCGCTCCCACAGAGAGGTCCGCCGCGCCGAGGCTTCAGGTGATACCCATGTGATGTAGAGGCGTGGCTGCTGACCGGGCTGGACGTATGCAGTCGCGATTCAGATAGCGAGTCCCCTGTAGGAGTGAGCTTGCTCGCGAATGCGGCTGTGCAGTCACATTGATAGCGACTAACAGCGTGCTTTCGTGAGCAAGCTCACGCCCACAGGTTTAGTGGTGTGTCAGGCGCATCATGCAGGTAGACACACCGCCATCATTAAACCTCGACTTTCACCGCCCGACCGGTCTTGATCGATTCCAGCGCGCAATTGGCCAGGTGCAGCGCCTTCAGGCCGTCCCGCGCGTTGGTGGGAAGGGGCTCATTGGCGCGTACGGCGTCGATGAACTGGTTCAATTCGTTGCGGTACGAATCGGTGTAGCGCTCAAGGAAGAAGTTCTCCAGCGGCTCGCGTACTTCGGTCTGGGTGGCGCTGTAGGTGCGCACGGTGCTAGGGCGGTGGTTGTCGTTGAGCACCATGCCTTTGGAGCCGAACACTTCCAGGCGCTGGTCGTAGCCGTAGACCGCTTCGCGGCAGCAGTTGATGTGGCATTGCTTGCCGGAGGCAGTGCGCAGAAGGACCATCACGCTGTCGTAATCATCGATCTGTGCCAGGGCCGGCTCGACCAAGCGGCTGGCGATGGCCATCACTTCCACCGGTTCTTCGCCCAGCAGGGTGCGCGCGGTGTCGAAATCGTGGATGGTCATGTCGCGGAAGATCCCGCCTGAGTGCTTGAGGTATTCCACCGGCGCCAGGCCCGGATCGCGGCTGGTGATCACCACCTGACGCACGTCGCCGATGTCGCCCTGGGCAATGGCCTTGCGCATTTGCAGGGTGTCAGGGTCGAAGCGACGGTTGAAGCCCAGCATGACCTTGCCGTTCAGGCGCTCGATGTCTTCAACGGCTTTGGCGGCCTTGGCGAAGTCCAGATCGATGGGCTTTTCGCACAGCACCGGTTTACCCAGCTGGACCGCGCGCAGCATCAAGTCGATATGGGTGTCGGTGGGCGTGCCGATGACGATGGCGTCTACGTCGTCCCGGGCGATGGCTTCGGCGCAGTCGTAGGCCGCCGCGCAACCCAGCCTGGCCGCCAGCTTGTCGACGCCTTCGCGCCAGGGGTCGGCGATCACCGACAGTTGCACATCGGGGTTGGCCGCGACGTTGGCGGCGTGGATGTTGGCAATACGGCCTGCGCCGAGGACTGCGATGCGTAGCATGGGTGGATCTCCTTGGATTGTTGTTGTCAGGGGCGATCAGGGTGCTGCTGGCCCGGGCATCAATGGGCCAAATTGAACGGGGTGACGATCTGCACCGGCGAGGCGGGAATCGGGTCAGCCCGCCATAGCCGGTGAAACTGCAGGATCTGGGTGAACGCATGGCGGGCATCGACCTGCAGGTTGTGATCGATGATCGCGGCCATCTTTTCTTCGGCCAGCAGTTGGCGGTTTTCCTGATCCAGGTCGTGGCCGATGAACACGGTCAAGGGGCGATCGACGGCGGCGAAGGCGTCGACGATTGCGCGATTGCCACCGCCGACGCTGTACACGGCCTTTATCGAGGGGTTGTCCTTCAAGGCCTGGGTCACGCGTTCCAGCGTGGGTTCGTAGACGCCAAAACCGCCACTTATGTCGACCACGCGCAGGTGCTGGGCGCGGCTGCGCAGCCAGGTGCGAAAGCCCATCTCGCGCTCTTCCTCGCCACGAAACAGCTCGCTGCTGATCACCACGGCGACGTCCTGGGAACTGTTGTCGAGCCAGCGCGACATCAGGTACGCGGCGGTTTGCCCGGCGGTGCGGTTGTCCATGCCGATGTAGCCGATGCGCTCGCTCTGGGGCAGGTCGGACACCAGCGTCACCACCGGAACCCCTGCGGCGGTGACCTGATTCACCGCTTCGTTGATCTGCGGCTCATCAGCGGCCTTGAGGATCAAGCCTTGGCTGCCCTTGCTGGCGCAGCGCAGGATCAGGTCGTGCATCTGCTGAGTGTCGATTTCCTGATACAGGTGAAAGCGCGGAAAAATGCGGAAGGGCGCCAGGCTGCCCAACTGCGCGTGAATGGCTTGCTGCACGGCGTCGCTGAAGCGCTTGGGGGTATGCAGGATGATGTCGATGTGAAAGGTGCGACCCACGGCAGGCCCGGATTTTTCTTGGGCTTCGAGTTCTTCAAGGGCTTGCTGGATACGCCGGTTGGTCTGGTAATGCACGCTGCCGCGCTCGTGCAGGACGCGATCGACCGTGGCTTTGCTGACCCCTGCCTGAGCGGCGATCTGCTTGATGGAGAAACGTCTGGCGCGGTCGAGCATGGAATCTCCTGAGCCTTTTTTGAGGTCTTGTTGAGGTCGATTCGGGTCTGACTGAGGTGAACGCAATGCTAGTCTTAGTTCTATTCATTGTACAGATGGAATTTAAATTCTATTGCGATGATGTTTCCGCAGCTAAAAACAACAACAGCAGGAGAAGGGCATGTCAGTACGTGATGTTTCCACGCCGAATCTTTCCACTTCATTCGCCGGCCGTTACTACGTCGTCACGGGCAGCACCCAGGGGCTGGGCGCCGCCGTGACGCGAACCCTGGCGTTGCGCGGCGCTGCCGGGTTGATCATCTGCGGGCGCAGCCGCGACAAGGGCGAGCAGCAGGTGCGCCTGCTGGCCGAGCTGGATTGCCAGGCGTTTTTCGTCGAAGCCGACATGGAGAATGTCGAGGACTGCCGCCGCGTCGTGGCCGCCGCCAAGGAACATTTCGGCACCGTGCACGGGCTGGTGAACTGCGCGGGGATGTCCGATCGCGGGACCATCATCGACACCTCGCCGGAACTGTTCGACCGCCTGTTCGCGGTCAACGTCAAGGCGCCGTTTTTCCTGATGCAGGCATGCATCAAGCTGATGATCGCCAACAAGGTCGAGGGCTCGATTGTCAGCATTCTCAGCGTCACCGGCCATGGCGGCCAATCGTTCCTGTCGGCTTATGCCGCATCCAAAGGGGCGCTGGCGGTGCTGACCAAGAACGTGGCGTTTAGCACCTTGCGCAACCGCATCCGCGTCAACGGCCTGAACATCGGCTGGATGGACACCCCTCATGAAGACCAGATTCAGCGCCAGTACCACGGCGCCCAGGACGGCTGGCTGCAGCGAGCTGAGGCCGAGGCGCCTTTTGGCCGCTTACTCAAGCCTGAAGAGGTGGCCAATAGCGTGGCTTTCCTGCTGTCCGATCAGTCGGGCCTGACCACCGGCGCGATCATCGACATGGAGCAGGGCATCATTGGCTGCGGCGACGGTTCGGCGCCACGTCCTGACGCGCCGCTCACCCTTGACGGAGTCGCGCCATGAGCCTGTTTGCCAGCGCCGCCGATATCGACGTCGAGGCATTCGCGGACGTGTGCGAGCAAGAGGTCAACCTGGCCGACTACCCCCATGCTCATGAAGTCATCAGCAAGGTCGTCATCTATCAGGCCGATCGTCTGCGCAGTGCCATGCAGCTGGACCGTACAGCCCTGTTGGACGAGTTGCATCGCTTGTTTCGGGACGGTTCTGGTGTAATGGCAGTACGTAATACGTACCGCGATACAGGCGTTATCGATCGGCACAGCGAAGTGTTTCGCCAGATCATCGCCGACGAGTCTGCCAGCGTCGTGCGCGCCGACCATTTCGCCAAGGCCGGGGCCAATCAGCGGATCTGGAATTCTCTGCAAAAGGCTGCCGAGCATTCGCCGGATTCGTTTATCGAGTATTACGCTAACCCACTGCTGGGGCTGATCTCGGAAGCCTGGCTGGGGCCGTATTTTCAGGCCACCGCGCAGGTCAACGTGGTGACGCCGGGCGGCCAGGCGCAACAGCCGCATCGGGATTATCACCTGGGCTTCCAGAGCGATGAGGTGGCGGCGCGTTTTCCGCTGCCGATTCATCGGCTGTCGCAGAATCTGACCTTGCAAGGCGCCGTGGCCCACACCGACATGCCGCTGGAAACCGGCCCGACCTTGCTGCTGCCGTTCTCCCAGCAGTACGAATTGGGCTACCTGGCGTGGCGTGATCAGCGCTTTATCGACTACTTCGCCAGTCGTGCCATTCAACTGCCGTTGAACAAGGGTGATCTGCTGTTTTTCAACCCTGCGCTGTTTCACGCGGCGGGCACCAATCGCACGACGGATCAGTTTCGCATGGCCAACCTGTTGCAGATTTCTTCTGCATTCGGCAAGCCGATGGAAACGGTCAACCGGGAGAAAATGGTCTTGGCGCTGTATCCGTCGCTGCTCAAGCGTGTGGAGCAGGGCGAACTGGATGAGGAGGGCATGCAGGCGGTGATTGCCATGAGTGCGGACGGGTATTCGTTTCCCACCAACCTGGATACTGATCCGCCATTGCACGGCATGGCGCCGCAGACGGGCCAGCAGTTGCTGGAACGGGCGTTGCGCGAGCGGTGGCAGATGGGACGATTTGTCGAGGCGGTGGAATCGCTGAGGCGCAAGCGATTGGCGTGATGCCGACCTTGACTCCTGGCGCTGTACCTGTGGCAGACGTCGGAGGTTACGACGGCACCAGCCCTTTGTGCATGTTGATGAAAGCTCTGGCGCAGCAGATTTGGGCAGATTGCAGATCCGCCTGACAATCTGGCACGGCCTGTGCTGTTCTGATGGAAACCGGGTTGTTGAACAATCCGTTCTCCCAAGGAACACACTGTGTCCATTGCCAAAGAAAACGGACTGTCCCTGGCCGATCAGGTCGCCCGCGAGGTTCGCGAAGCCATCATCAACGGTCGGCTGTTGTCCGGCATGCCGTTGGTGGAAAGCGAACTGGTGCGCGGCTACAACGCCTCGCGTAACACCGTGCGCGAGGCGTTGCATCTGTTGGGTCGCGAAGGCCTGACCACTTATATCCGCCACAAGGGTGTGATTGTCCGTCGCCTCGCCGTAGCCGATGTACGCGACCTGTTCATGGTCCGCCGCACCCTCGAAACCCGCGCCATTCTTGCCGGGGGGGCGTTGGCCGAGCACCCGGCGCAGCGCATGGCCGATGCCATCGAGGCGGCCGAGCTTGCCTGCGAACGCGAGGACTGGCGCGCCTTTGCCACCCAAAGCCTGCGTTTTCATCAGCATGTCGTGGGGTTGCTGGGCAGCCCGTCGTTCGACGAGTTCTTCACCAATATCGTCGCGCAGATGCGTCTGGTGTTCTCCGCCGCTCTGGATGAAGGCCGCTACCAGGCGCCCTGGCTTGACCGCGACCGGCACATCTATCAGTTGCTGGTCGACAACCGCCGGGTTGAAGCCGGCGACGCGATGGACACTTACCTCAACGATTCCGAACACCAGGCGCTGGCATTGCTCGCCAACGTCGCCAGCCATTGAGCAGGAGATTGCCATGTACAAAGACTACCCAGCCGCGTATCAGGTCAGCAAAGGCGCGGCCCTGCAGGTCGACACCGCGTTCTACGAGCGCATTCGCCAAGAGCAGGACGGCCGCACCCTGGTCGAGCAGTTCGAGGTGCCGATTCGGACCGGGCGGGCGTGGAAGGTCAAGGCCGGGCAGGTGTTTCGCGTGACCACACCGGTCGGTCCGCAGGTCGGTGATTTCAACGTCTGGAACGCCAACGACCCCCGTGAGCGCCTGTGGGCGGCGCGCACCCGGCAGCTGCAGGGCGCGCACGTCACCACTCACGACCGGCTGTGGTCGAACCTGCCGTTTCTGCGTCCGCTGGTCACCATCACCGACGACAGCCTGGCCAGCTACGGCATCGACGAGCACGGCGGCCGCCTGCATGACCTGCTCGGCACCCGCTGCGACCCCTACGTGAACAAGATGCTCACCGGCGAGGATTTTCATCACCACTGCCACTCCAACCTGACCCGCGCCGTATTGCCCCATGGCCTGACCGAGTTCGACGTTCATGACGTGCTGAACATCTTCCAGTGCACCGGCCTGAACCACGACGACATGTACTTCATGAAGGCATGCCCGGCGCAAAAGGGCGATTACCTGGAGTTCTTCGCCGAAATCGACTTGTTGTGCGCCTTGTCCACTTGCCCTGGCGGCGACCTCTCGCTGCCGATGTGGGGGCCGCACGCACAAGATCCGCTGAGCGTCTGCCGCCCATTGGGCGTGGAGATTTATGATCTGCACGCTGCGCTGTTGCAAGGGTGGGAGTCGCCCAAGCGTGCCGAGTACAAGGGGTTGCATGGGTTGAAGATTGGCAAGGCGGATTGGGAAGCCTGAACAGATACCCTTAGTGCTACGGGTACCTGTGGCAGCGAATTCATACGCGAGACGTTTGTGCAGCCGTTACACATCTGCCGGCTGTACCGACCTCTCGCGAATGAATTGGCTCTGTCTGCGTAAAGTGTTGCTGACAGCTAAGCTTGTAAAGTCTGACATTCGTTTTCGGAGGTCTGCGATGCGAGCCACAGAGTTCAAGGCTTGGCTATCGGCGATATCCCAGCTTAACCC
>NZ_JBWKWB010000048.1:0-13459 GCF_059421985.1 Pseudomonas sp. GW821-FHT02A11 | reverse complement strand
ATTGCGATCTGCCTGTCACCGGATACTTCGCTGACACACCGCAATCGCGGGCAAGCGCGCTCCTACAGGTTCTCTAAACATCACGAAATATTTGAGAACCCTCATGCCTCAGTCACGCCCTTTTAAAGTCGCCCTCAATGGTTACGGTCGGATCGGCCGCTGCGTGCTGCGCGCGCTGTGCGAGCGAGGCGCGAAGGCGGGCTTTGAAGTGGTGGCAATCAACGATCTGGCCGACATGGCCAGTCTCGAATACCTTACGCGTTTTGACTCCACACACGGCCGGTTTCCGGGCGAAGTGCGGGTCGAAGGCGATTTTCTGTACATCAACGATCACGTCATCAAAGTGTTCCGCAGCGCGACGCCGGAAGGCATCGACTGGAACGAGCTGGACGTCGATCTGGTGCTCGAGTGCTCGGGCGTCTACAACACCCGTCTCGATGGCGAACGCTTTCTGTCTGCGCGCGCGCCGCGTGTGCTGTTCTCCCAGCCGATGGCCAGCGAGGCGGATGTCGACGCCACCATCGTCTACGGCATCAACCAGCAAACACTGACTGGCGACGAGCTGCTGGTCTCGGCCGCGTCCTGCACCACCAACTGCAGCGTGCCGTTGCTGGACCTGCTCAACCGCGAGCTACGCCTGGAATACGTGACCATCACCACGATTCACTCGGCGATGAACGACCAACCCGTGATTGACGCCTATCATCATGAGGATCTGCGTCGCACGCGCTCGGCGTTCCAGTCGATCATTCCGGTGTCCACTGGTCTGGCGCGTGGTATCGAGCGGCTGCTTCCGGAACTTGCCGGCCGAATTCAGGCCAAAGCAGTTCGTGTGCCGACGGTGAACGTCTCATGTCTGGATATCACGGCGCAGGTGGCGCGTGATACCGATGCGGTCGAGATCAACCGCATCCTGCGCGAGGCCGCCACACGTGGCCCGCTCAAAGGCTTGCTGGCCTACACCGAATTGCCGCACGCCAGTTGTGATTTCAACCATGACCCTCATTCGGCCATCATCGATGCCAGCCAGACGCGGGTTTCCGGCCCGCGGCTGGTCAACGTGCTGGCCTGGTTCGACAACGAATGGGGTTTTGCCAATCGAATGCTGGACGTCGCTGATCACTATTTGCGCAGTATCCATAAACAACAGTAATAAACACAGGAACGCCTCATGACCGTGTTGAAGATGACCGACCTCGACCTGCAAGGTAAGCGTGTGCTGATCCGCGAAGACCTCAACGTCCCGGTCAAGGATGGTGTCGTCACCAGCGATGCACGCATTCTTGCTTCGCTGCCGACCATCAAGCTGGCGCTGGAAAAGGGCGCCGCCGTCATGGTTTGCTCGCACCTGGGTCGTCCGACCGAAGGTGAATTTTCCGCCGAGAACAGCCTAAAGCCCGTTGCCGAGTATCTGAGCAAGGCGCTGGGCCGTGACGTGCCGTTGGTGGCTGAATACCTGGATGGCGTGGACGTCAAGGCCGGCGACATCGTGCTGTTCGAAAACGTGCGTTTCAACAAGGGCGAGAAGAAGAACGCCGACGAGCTGGCGCAGAAATACGCTGCGCTGTGCGACGTCTTCGTGATGGACGCTTTCGGCACCGCTCACCGCGCTGAAGGCTCGACTCACGGCGTGGCCAAGTTCGCCAAAATCGCGGCGGCTGGCCCGCTGCTGGCCGCTGAGCTGGACGCACTCGGCAAGGCGCTGGGCAATCCGGCCAAGCCAATGGCCGCCATCGTTGCCGGCTCCAAGGTGTCGACCAAGCTGGACGTGCTGAACAGCCTGAGCACCCTCTGTGATCAACTGATCGTCGGTGGCGGCATCGCCAATACTTTCCTGGCTGCTGCGGGCCACAAGGTGGGCAAATCGCTGTACGAACCGGACCTGCTGGACACCGCCAAAGCCATTGCGGCCAAGGTCAGCGTGCCGTTGCCGGTAGATGTCGTGGTCGCCAAGGCGTTCGCTCAAGATGCAGAAGCCACCGTCAAACTGATCGCCGACGTCTCCGACGACGACATGATCCTCGACATTGGCCCGAAAACTGCCGCACATTTCGCCGATTTGTTGAAATCTTCCAAGACTATCCTGTGGAACGGCCCTGTCGGCGTGTTCGAATTCGACCAGTTCGGCAACGGCACCAAAGTGCTGGCCGAGGCCATCGCTGACAGCCCTGCGTTCTCCATCGCGGGCGGCGGCGACACGTTGGCGGCAATCGACAAATACGGTGTGGGCAAGAAAATCTCCTACATTTCCACAGGCGGTGGCGCGTTCCTCGAGTTCGTCGAGGGCAAGGTCCTGCCGGCCGTGGAAATTCTGGAACAACGCGCCAAGGCCTGAGATTCGGGCCTGGGTGAAGGGGAATGAGATGGTCAAGCCATTACCGCTGTTGATCATGGCGGGGTTGCTGGTCGGCTGCGCAAGCAAGCCTGAAGCCCAGGCGGCGCTCAACGGTGCGCCGCAACAGCTTCAGGTCAGCTGCTATCAGGCCGGCTGGCAGGCTGAAACCGTGCCGATCGTCTACAAGCGCGGCGGTCCTGAAGTCTGGGAAAAATACGAGTTCATGCCCGCTGTCGGGCCGGTTGCCTGTCGTTGAATCTGAACTGACAGCCTTCGCGAATATCAGAAAAAGAACTGCCCCTGGCGATCGAAGCACTGACTGAGCTCAGCCTTCGCAGGGGTTCCAGGAGTGGTAATGAAAGGCTTGATTGCCCTTGCGACACTGATGCTGCTGGGCGGTTGCGCCAGCATGAAGGCTTCTGAACCGGCTGCGGCCTGGACCCATTGGGTCTGCGACAGCAAGGCCGAGGTTTACTGGCGTTACGCTGACGCCGCGAAAAAAGAGGTCGACGTTCGCCTGAACCAGAGCGAGCAGGTGTTCCGCTTGCAGGCCGCCCCCGGTGCTTCGGGTGCGCTCTACAGCAACGGTGTGCTGGCGTTCGACAATAAGGGTAGCGAAGGCCTGGTTTACTGGGACGCTACCAACGATTTGATCGGTCGCGGCTGCAAGGCGCCGTAAGGCATCAAGCGGTCCGATCGATGCAACACCGGGCGGTGATCAGCAGTACCGCCCCTATAATTTGAATAGCCGCCGCTACGGCAGGCACACGCGATTAACGACCCTACCGGGAGAGAGACAGACAATGGCACTTATCAGCATGCGCCAGATGTTGGACCACGCCGCCGAATTCGGCTACGGCGTTCCTGCATTCAACGTGAACAACCTGGAACAGATGCGCGCCATTATGGAAGCGGCCGACAAGACCGATTCCCCGGTGATCGTTCAGGCTTCGGCCGGTGCGCGTAAATACGCAGGCGCCCCGTTCCTGCGTCACCTGATCCTGGCGGCAATCGAAGAATTCCCGCACATCCCGGTGGTCATGCACCAGGATCACGGCACCAGCCCTGCCATCTGCCAGCGTTCGATCCAGCTGGGCTTCAGCTCGGTCATGATGGACGGCTCGCTACGCGAAGACGGCAAGAGCCCGGCGGACTACGAGTACAACGTACGCGTGACCCAGGAAACCGTTGCCATGGCTCACGCCTGCGGCGTTTCGGTAGAAGGTGAGCTGGGTGTTCTGGGCTCGCTGGAAACCGGTATGGCGGGCGAAGAAGACGGCGTGGGCGCCGAAGGTCAGCTGGATCACAGCCAGATGCTGACCGATCCGGAAGAAGCGGCCGACTTCGTCAAGAAGACCCAGGTCGACGCCCTCGCTATCGCCATTGGCACCAGCCACGGCGCGTACAAGTTCACCAAGCCGCCTACCGGCGACATCCTGGCGATCGAGCGCATCAAAGAGATCCACAAACGCATTCCGAACACCCACTTGGTGATGCACGGTTCTTCGTCCGTGCCTCAGGAATGGCTGAAAATCATCAACCAGTACGGCGGCGACATCAAAGAAACCTACGGCGTGCCGGTCGAAGAAATCGTCGAAGGCATCAAGCACGGCGTGCGCAAGGTCAATATCGACACCGACCTGCGTCTGGCGTCCACCGGTGCCATCCGCGAATTCATGGCCAAGAACCCGGCTGAATTCGACCCGCGTAAATACCTGGCCAAAACCGTGGCGGCCATGCGCGACGTCTGCATCGCACGTTACGAAGCGTTCGGCACCGCCGGCAACGCCTCCAAGATCAAGCCGATCTCCCTGGAGAAGATGTTCGAGCGATACGCCAAAGGCGAGTTGAACGCCAAGGTCAACTGATCATTATTTGATCGGTTCATCGGTAAGAAAAAGCCCGCAGCGATGCGGGCTTTTTTGTGGCTGGCTTCTCTGGTCCGCACTGATATCAAACTGTGGAAGTCACCCGACGGATCATGCTTTGCGCGGTAAACCGATCACTCGACCCACGTAGACCGGCGCCGGCTGGTCCTGCTGCGCTTCGGTCAGCAGTCGCAACGCCTCCAGCGACTGCTCGCTGAACGGCGCTGATTTCGGGCCTGCGGCCAGGTCGACATGCAGCAGCATCTGGTCACTGGCCGCCAGTTCCTCATCGCGACCTGCCTTGTACAAACTGTGATAAAGCTGCACGCGCTTGAGGTCGTGGGCGACGATCTGGGTGCGCACTTCGACCTCTTCGCCGAGTTTCACCTCATGCAGATAATTGATATGGGCTTCCAGAGTGAACAGCGAGTTGCCGCTGGCGTCCCGATCGTCGCTGGCCAGGCCGATGCGATCCATGAAAGCGTCGGTCGCGTAGCTGAAGATCAGCAGATAAAACGCATCGCGAAGGTGGCCGTTGTAATCGACCCAATCCTGAAGGATCGGGGTTCTATAGGTAGTCAAAGCGGGCATGATGAGGTCCGTGAAAATTGGAATGCAGACCCCCTGTGGGAGCGAATTCATTCGCGATTGGCCGGTACATTCGACACATTCCTGTCGTCTATGCCACCGCATCGCGAATGAATTCGCTCCCACAGGTAGATGGCGGGTGGCGCGGGCTTAATCGCTGAACGCCATCCCATGCTTGGCCTTGGTGGTCTTCACCGCCTCCAGCACCGCCAGCAGGCAGTCATCGCGATAACGCTCCAGCGCCGAAATGCTGTGGGTGCCGAGTTGATCGCGGGTGCCATCGACCACATCGTCGATCAGCTTGTCGGTCAATTCGGGCGCAGGCAGGTAGGTCCACGGCAATTGCAATGCAGGCCCGAACTGCGCCATGAAGTGACGCATGCCCGCGTCGCCGCCCGCGAGGGTGTAGGTCAGGAACGTGCCCATGAACGACCAGCGCAGCCCGGCGCCGAAGCGGATCGCGTCGTCGATTTCGCCCGTGGTGGCCACGCCATCGTTGACCAGGTGGAGCGCCTCGCGCCACAGCGCTTCGAGCAAACGGTCAGCGATGAAGCCCGGGACTTCCTTGCGAACGTGCAGGGGGCGCATGCCGAGGGACTCATAGACCTTGATCGCCGCTTCCACAGCCTCGGGCGCAGTGTTCTTGCCGCCGACGACCTCGACCAACGGGAGCAAGTACACCGGGTTGAACGGGTGACCGACCAGGCAACGCTCAGGGTGGGTGGCGCTTTCATAGAACTCCGAAGGCAGCAGCCCCGAGGTACTGGAGCCGATGATGGCGTTGGGCTTGGCGGCTGCGCTGATCTTGCTGTGCAGGTCGAGCTTGAGTTCAAGCCGCTCAGGCGCGCTTTCCTGAATGAAATCGGCGTCGCGCACGCACTCTTCGATGGTCGCCACGAACGTCAGGCGATCCTGCGAAGCACCTGCTGCCAAACCTTTCTGCTCAAGGGCAGGCCAGGCATTGGCGACGCGCTTGCGCAGTGCGGCCTCGGCACCCGGTGCCGGGTCCCAGGCGATGACGTCCAGGCCATGGGCGAGGGCGCGAGCCACCCAGCCGCTGCCGATGACGCCGCTACCGAGTGCGGCGAAGGTTTTGATTTCGGTGATGAAGGTCATGGTGATGTCCTGACGAGAATTCAGTGGTCAATGCGGTCAACTGTGGGAGCGAATTCATTCGCGAGAGGCCTGTACATCCGACGGAGTTTCATCGTCTGTCAAACCGTATCGCGAATGAATTCGCTCCCACAGGATGATCAGGTGAGGCTGGATCAGAACCGCTTTTTCAGGCCCATCTTCACGCGGCCTTCTGCAGGGGTCATGACCCGAGCGCCCATGCGGCTGAGGATTTCGCTGGCGCGCTCGACCAGCGCGCCGTTGCTCGCCAGCACGCCTTTATCCAGCCAGATGTTGTCTTCCAGACCAACCCGCACGTTGCCGCCCAGCAGCACCGCCTGCGCGGCCATCGGCATCTGCATGCGGCCGATACCGAAGCCGGCCCAGACCACGTCCGCTGGCAGGTTGTCGACCATGGCCTTCATGGTGGTGGTGTCTGCCGGTGCACCCCACGGGATGCCCAGGCACAGCTGGAACAGCGGGTTGTCCAGCAGGCCTTCTTTCATCATCTGCTTGGCGAACCACAAGTGGCCGGTGTCGAAGATTTCCAGCTCGGCCTTCACCCCCAGCTCCTGAATTCGCTTGGCACCTGCGCGCAGTTGCGCCGGGGTGGACACATAAATGGTGTCGCCGTCGCCGAAGTTCAGAGTGCCGCAGTCCAGCGTGCAGATCTCCGGCAACAGCGCCTCCACGTGGGCCAGACGGGTCAGCGGGCCGACGAGGTCAGTGTTCGGGCCGAAATCGGTAGGGCGCTCGCCCGGGCCGATTTCCAAGTCGCCCCCCATGCCTGCGGTCAGGTTGACGATGATGTCGATGTCCGCCTCACGGATGCGGTCCATGGTCTCGCGGTACAGCTCGACGTCACGGCTGAACTTGCCGGTCTGCGGATCACGCACGTGGCAATGCACGACGGTTGCGCCTGCTTTGGCGGCCTCGACGGCAGCGGCAGCGATCTGTTTCGGGGTGATCGGGACCAGATGGCTTTTCCCGGTCGTGTCGCCAGCACCGGTGAGTGCGCAGGTGATGATGACGTCGTGATTCATGAGTGAGGTTCCTTGCAGGCCAGGGTCGTTTACGTGCGCAGGCTTTTTGGCGCCCGCTTTTGAGGTGCAAAGCTACGCAGCCCAAGGCCCCTCAAAACGCACAGCGGCGACAGGCTCTTGCACGGTAGCGACCTGTGTTGTTGCCTCGTTGTCTGAACAGGCGTATCTCATACAGGATCAGAACGGTAGGAGCGCGCTTGCCCGCGATTGCGGTGTGTCCGTCATTGAGCCGGCACAGGCATACCCCAATCGCGGGCAAGCGCGCTCCTACGGTGGTTTTGCCTGCCAAAAAATCCCCAAGGAACGCGCCAACGATGTCCCAGGATTTCTACTTTTTGCTCATGCCCGGTTTTTCGATGATGGGTTTCGTTTCGGCGATTGAGCCGTTGCGGGTGGCCAATCGGTTTGGCGGGGAGTTGTATCGTTGGCATGTGCTGAGCATCGATGGCGGGCCGGTGATCGCCAGCAATGGCATGTCGGTCAACGCCGATGCCGCGCTGGAGCCGCTGAAGAAAGGCGCGACGCTGTGCGTCATGAGCAGTGTCGACCCGCTGAAGTTCTACACCTCGACCCTTGAGCACTGGCTGCGCCGCATCGATCTGGAAGGCGTGACCCTGGGCGCCATCGACACTGGCAGTTTCGTATTGGCCGAAGCGGGCCTGCTGGAGGGCTATCGTCTGACCTTGCACTGGGAAGCGCTTGATGCGTTCAAGGAAACTTACCCGACCCTGCAGGCGACCCAGGAATTGTTCGAAATCGACCGACGTCGCATCAGTTCGGCCGGCGGCACGGCTTCCATCGACCTGATGCTCGACCTCATCGGTCAGGCCCACGGCCCGGATCTGGCGATCAAGGTCTCCGAGCAATTCGTGCTCGGCCGCATCCGCCAGCGCAAAGACCACCAGCGCATGCAGATCGCCACGCGTTACGGCATCAACAACAAGAAGCTGGTGCAGGTGATCGGCGTGATGGAGCAACACACCGAGCCGCCCTTGAGCACCCTTGAACTGGCCGAGGGCATTCAGGTGACGCGCCGCCAGCTGGAGCGGCTGTTTCGTCTGCACCTGAATGACACGCCGAGCAACTTCTATCTGGGCCTGCGACTGGAGAAAGCCCGGCAGCTGCTGCGCCAGAGCGACATGAGCGTGCTGGAGGTCAGCATCGCCTGCGGGTTTGAGTCGCCGTCGTATTTCACCCGCAGTTACAAGGCGCGGTATGGGGTGTGCCCGAGGGAGGATCGCGGGCGGGTGGCAAGAGAGCTGAAGTCGGTAGTGTCAGACGCTAAATAGCTGGAAATATGCAGATTTCTGTGGGAGCGAATTCATTCGCGATGGCCGGTACATCCGATGGAGATGTGGCGGCTGATCAATTGATTCGCGAATGAATTCGCTCCCACAGGGTAGAGCGTTGACTCCAACTGTTACTTCAAGCCCTTCATCAGCGCCGAACACGCCGCCTTGTAGGCCTCGTGCTGATACTTGTTCAGCCCTGCAGGCAGGTCGAAGTTGTGCTTTTTCATCTGCGCATTGATGGTCTGCGGCGACAACAGCACCACGTCGCATTCGTCAAGCAGCTGGAAAATCGTCTCGATCTTGAAGGTGGTCGGGCCGCCGGCGAACTCGCCTTTCTTGCTGCGCTTTTTAATGGCGATGTGGGTGATGGCATTTTCGTGAACGAAGGTCGCGATCTGGCGGGCAAAAGCTTTGACGTTGGCGGCTTCGTCATCGTCTTCTAGGGCGATCTTCTTGGTTGCCAGCGGCAGATGTTCAGGGGCGCCGGATGCGCGAGTGGCGACAGCGAAGATGGCTTCGCTGCCTTTGATTTCTACGCCGCAGATGTTCATGTGCTGACCTTGAGCCTGTAAAAGGTGTCAGGGTAGCGCATTCGAACGTCATTCAGACTGCGCGATGCTTTCCAGGTACTCGGAACGCTCGTCGCTCATGCGCGCCAGGCAGTCGTTCTGGCCGATGTTGAATTCCTTGGTGCCGGGTTTGGCGGGGAACACCTCCACGGCGCAGTCGGCGTCGCGCAGTTTCTTCCAGGCGTCTTCTGCGGTTTTCAGCTTGGCCGAGAATTCGTCGGATTGCGCCTTGTTGGCGCCGAACTGCACTTTCACCCGCTCCAGGAGGTTCTGGAAATTCTCGTCCAGCAGTTTGACGGCCGTGTCACGGCTGTACACCGAGCATTCCAGGGTCTGCTTGTCTTCGTCTACGCCGTCGCAAGGGGTGGCGTCCGGGTTTACCGCCGCATGAGCGCCTGTCGCCAGTAGTGCCAGAGCCAGAAAAATCGTCTTCATTGGGGTTTCCCGATTCAGTGATGCGGGGAATTCTCGCCCAAGCGCGCGGCAAAGAACAGTTATCAAACGCAAGGCCCAGACGCATGAGGTCGCCCTTTGTCGTTTCTTGACGCTTTCGGCAATTCCCCTGTCGTTTTTGCATCCGGCTCATCCCACCCGCAGGCATATGCTGGCCCCAAAGCGCCGGCAGACGTTTCGGCGCACGATTAACCTAAAGGGGACAGCCTGATGAGCCCAGCCGAATTACACGCCGACAGCATCGTTATCGACGGTCTGATCATTGCCAAATGGAACCGTGAGCTGTTCGAAGACATGCGCAAAGGCGGCCTGACCATGGCCAACTGCACTGTGTCGGTGTGGGAAGGCTTTCAGCAGACCGTCAACAGCATCGCGTCGAGCCAGAAGCTGATTCGCGAAAACAGCGATCTGGTGATTCAGGTGCGCAACACGGCTGACATCCGCAAGGCTAAAGAGCTGGGCAAGACCGGCATCCTGTTCGGCTTCCAGAACGCCCACGCGTTCGAAGACCAGATCGGCTACGTCGAGATCTTCAAGCAGCTGGGCGTGGGCATCGTGCAGATGTGCTACAACACCCAGAACCTCGTCGGCACCGGTTGCTACGAGCGCGACGGCGGCCTGTCGGGCTTCGGTCGTGAAATCGTCGCGGAAATGAACCGCGTCGGCATCATGTGCGACCTGTCCCACGTCGGCTCCAAGACCTCCGAAGAAGTCATCCTCGAATCGAAAAAGCCAGTGACCTATTCTCACTGCCTGCCTTCGGGTCTCAAAGAGCACCCTCGCAACAAATCCGACGCTGAACTGAAGTTTATCGCTGACCACGGCGGCTTCGTGGGCGTGACCATGTTCGCGCCGTTCCTGGCCAAGGGCATCGATTCGACCATCGACGACTACGCCGAAGCCATCGAATACGTCATGAATATCGTCGGCGAAGACGCCATCGGCATCGGCACCGACTTCACCCAGGGGCACGGCCAGGAATTCTTCGAATACCTGACCCACGACAAGGGCTACGCCCGTCGTCTGACCAACTTCGGCACGATCATCAATCCGCTGGGTATCCGCACTGTCGGCGAGTTCCCGAACCTGACCGAAACCCTGCTCAAACGCGGCCATTCGGAGCGCGTTGTGCGCAAGATCATGGGCGAAAACTGGGTTCGCATCCTGGGCGACGTCTGGGGCGAATAGCGTGGGCGGCTCCAGAGCCTACTGCGCAGACCAATAGCTGCGTCAGGTCCTTGCGAAAGGATCGCCGTACATGAGTACTGCCTCACCTTTCGCTCCGGTCCTTCCTTGCTCTTGGCCTTGCTCGCTACGGCGCTGAAACCACCTGCGAACATCTTCAAAAAGCGAAGCCAAGGGCTTTGTTTTCAATTACACGAATTTTCTGGAGTTAAGTTTCCATGGCCAAGATCGCCCCGCAATTGCCAATCGAAGTCGACAGCGAGACCGGTGTCTGGACCTCCGACGCCCTGCCGATGCTGTACGTCCCGCGTCACTTCTTCGTCAACAACCACATGGGCATCGAGGAGGTGCTGGGCGCTGAAGCCTATGCCGAGATCCTCTACAAGGCCGGTTACAAGTCCGCGTGGCACTGGTGCGAGAAAGAAGCCGAATGCCATGGCATCGAAGGCGTCGCGGTGTTCGAGCACTACATGAATCGCCTGTCGCAGCGTGGCTGGGGCCTGTTCAAGATCCAGGAAATCGACCTCGATAAAGGCACCGCTAGCGTGAAGCTTGAGCACTCGGCGTTCGTCTACGTCTATGGCAAGGTCGGTCGCAAGGTCGATTACATGTTCACAGGCTGGTTCGCCGGCGCCATGGACCAGATCCTCGCTGCCAAAGGCAGTTCCGTTCGCACTGTAGCCGAGCAGGTTTACGGCGGATCGGAAGAGGGCCACGAAGATGGCCTGTTCGTCGTAAAACCGTTGTAAGCCGAGGACCGTGAGATGGCTTTCGAAGCAATGTTTCAGCCGATTCAAATCGGCAAACTGACAATCCGCAACCGCGTCCTCAGTACCGCGCACGCCGAGGTTTACGCCACCGATGGCGGCATGACCACCGACCGTTACGTGAAGTATTACGAGGAGAAAGCCAAAGGCGGCATCGGCCTGGCCATTTGTGGCGGCTCTTCCAGCGTGGCCATCGACAGCCCGCAAAGCTGGTGGAAGTCGGTCAACCTGGCCACCGACAAGATCATCCCGCACTTCCAGAATCTTGCGGACGCCATGCACAAGCATGGCGCCAAGATCATGATTCAGATCACTCACATGGGCCGCCGCTCCCGTTGGGACGGCGACCATTGGCCGACGCTGATGTCGCCATCGGGTATCCGCGAGCCTGTGCACCGCGCAACCTGCAAGACCATCGAGCCGGAAGAGATCTGGCGCGTGATTGGCAACTACGCCAGCGCTGCAGCTCGCGCCAAGGCCGGTGGCCTGGACGGCGTCGAGCTGTCGGCCGTGCACCAGCACATGATCGACCAGTTCTGGAGCCCGCGGGTCAACAAGCGCACCGACGAGTGGGGCGGCAGCTTCGAAAATCGCATGCGCTTCGGTCTGGAAGTGATCAAGGCCGTGCGCAAGGAAGTCGGCCCTGACTTCTGCGTGGGCCTGCGCATCTGCGGTGACGAATTCCACCCGGACGGTCTCAGCCATGAAGACATGAAAGAGATCGCCAAGTATTACGACCAGACCGGCATGATCGACTTCATCGGTGTGGTCGGCTCGGGGTGCGACACGCACAACACCTTGGCCAACGTGATTCCCAACATGAGTTATCCACCGGAGCCGTTCCTGCATTTGGCGGCCGGTATCAAGGAAGTGGTCAAGGCTCCGGTGCTGCACGCGCAGAACATCAAGGACCCGAACCAGGCCACCCGTATCCTGGAAGGCGGTTACGTCGACATGGTCGGCATGACCCGCGCGCACATCGCCGACCCGCACCTGATCACCAAGATCAAGATGGGCCAGGTTGACCAGATTCGTCAGTGCGTCGGTGCCAACTACTGCATCGACCGTCAGTACCAGGGTCTGGATGTGCTGTGCATCCAGAACGCCGCGACCTCCCGCGAATACATGGGCGTGCCGCACATCATCGAAAAAACCACCGGCGTGAAACGCAAAGTGGTGATCGTCGGTGCCGGTCCTGCGGGGATGGAAGCTGCGCGTGTATCGGCCGAGCGTGGCCATGACGTGACGCTGTTCGAGAAGAAGGACGCCATTGGCGGCCAGATCACCACGGCCTCGAAAGCGCCGCAACGTGATCAGATCGCCGGTATCACCCGCTGGTATCAGCTGGAACTGGCGCGGCTGAAGGTTGATCTGCGTCTGGGCACCGCCGCTGATGTGGCGACTATTCGCGACCTGCGCCCGGATGTGGTGGTGCTGGCGGTGGGCGGTCATCCGTTCATCGAACAGAACGAGCACTGGGGCGCGGCTGAAGGCCTGGTGGTCAGCAGCTGGGACGTGCTGGACGGCAAGGTTGCGCCGGCCAAGAACGTGCTGGTTTACGACACCATCTGTGAATTCACCGGTATGTCGGTGGCCGACTTCATGGCCGACAAAGGCAGTCAGGTCGAGATCGTCACCGATGACATCAAGCCGGGCGTGGCCATGGGCGGCACGTCGTTCCCGACGTACTACCGCAGCATGTATCCGAAAGAAATCATCATGACCGGCGACATGATGCTGGAGAAGGTCTACCGCGAAGGCGACAAGCTGGTGGCGGTCCTGGAAAACGAATACACCGGCGCCAAAGAGGAGCGGGTGATCGACCAAGTGGTGATCGAGAACGGTGTGCGTCCTGACGAAGAGCTGTACTACGGCCTCAAGGAAGATTCGCGCAACAAAGGCCAGATCGACATCGACGCCCTGTTCGCGATCCAGCCTCAGCCGTTGTTGAGCCAGTCGGGTGATGGCTACCTGCTGTACCGCGTCGGTGACTGCGTGGCGCAGCGTAATACACACGCCGCCATCTATGACGCATTGCGGCTGTGTAAAGACTTTTGATGGTGACCCTGTAGGAGCGCGCTTGCCCGCGAAGAACGATGACGCGGTTTGCCTGACAGACCGAAGCGCCTGAATCGCGGGCAAGCGCGCTCCTACAGAAGACCCGCATATCTGTAGGAGCCATCATGCTCAACACCCTTCTTCCAATCCTGCTGTTCGCCGCCTTGGGCCTTGGTGTCCTTGGCGCC
>NZ_JBWKWB010000047.1:0-15357 GCF_059421985.1 Pseudomonas sp. GW821-FHT02A11 | reverse complement strand
GGCGAAAGCGGTGTGTCAGGTACACCGCTTTCGCCACTGTCGCACAGCTCCAGAAGCTCCCACAGGTTTTGCATTGGCCCCAGATGAAGCGCAGCGAGAACCTTAAGGTGCGTACGGCAGGTCGCGCTTGTGCTGCGTCTTGCGGTAGGTATTGACGATGATGTCGAACGCCTCCTGACGCAGTGGCTGCCCGTGCAGGAAGGCGTCGATTTCGGCGTAGGTCACGCCGTGGGAGGCTTCGTCGGGTTTGCCCGGCACCAGGTCTTCGAGGTCAGCAGTCGGAATTTTCTCGACCAGGTTCTCGGGCGCACCAAAGCTGCGCGCAATCGCACGCACCTGATTTTTTACCAGGCCGCTCAATGGCGCGAGGTCGCAGGCGCCGTCGCCGAACTTGGTGAAGAAACCCATCACCGCCTCCGCCGCATGGTCAGTACCGATCACCAGACCGCCACGAACGCCCGCGATGGTGTATTGCGCGACCATGCGCGTACGCGCCTTGACGTTGCCTTTGACGAAATCCACCGCCGCATCGGACTGGCCTTCGAAGGCTTTGACCTGCTCGACCAACGCCTTGACCGACGGCGCGATGTCCACGGTGTGACGCTCGTCCGGGGCGATGAAATCCACGGAGGCGGTGGCTTCGTGTTCGTCGTGCTGGATGTGGTACGGCAGGCGCACGGCGATGAACTGGTAGGCGTCGTCACCAGTGCTTTCACGCAGTTCGCGCACGGCGCGCTGGGCCATCAGGCCTGCGGTGAGCGAGTCGACGCCGCCGCTGATGCCCAGCACCAGCACCTTCATGCGGGCGTTCTGCAGGCAGTCCTTGATGAACTGGATTCGGCGCGCGACCTCGGTTTCAAGCTCGCCCTGATTGGCGAAGGGGGCCTGAACCTTGAGCTCCTTGGCGATCTCGAGCTGTACGGCTTGCATGATTGACTCCTTATGAAGAAGAAAAAGAGGCATGAAAAAAGGGTGTAAGCGGTGCTCGAGTCAGGCTGGCACCTTGAATACGTGACGCAGGTAGGAGACAAATTCCGGGTCCTTGCACTGGGTCTTGCCGGGTTCGTCGGAAATCTTCGCAACAGGCTGACCGGCGCAGGCGGTCATTTTCAGCACGATGCTCATCGGCTGTACCCCCGGCACGTCGGCGGTGAGGTTGGTGCCAATGCCGAAGCTGACATTGATCCGACCGCGCAGGGCCCGGAATATTTCCAGCGCCTTGGGCAGGTTCAGGCCGTCGGAGAACACCAGCGTCTTGCTCATTGGGTCGATGCCCAGTTTCTGGTAGTGCAGGATGCACTTTTCGGCCCACTGCACAGGGTCGCCCGAGTCGTGGCGCAGGCCATCGAAGAGCTTGGCAAAGAACAGGTCGAAATCGTTGAGGAACGCGTCGGTGGTGATGCAGTCGGTCAGCGCGATACCCAGCAGGCCGCGGTATTCGCGGACCCAGCAATCAAGGGCGGCGATCTGGCTGTCGATCAGCCGAGGGCCCAGTTGCTGGTGAGCCATGATCCATTCGTGGGCCATGGTGCCGAGGGGTTTGAGGTCGAACTTGCGCGCCAAGTGGACGTTGCTGGTGCCGACGAACTGGCCGGGGAAGTCCTTTTTCAGGACCGAGACCACGTCTTCCTGCACGGCGTACGAGAAGCGCCGGCGAGTGCCGAAGTCAGCAACCTTCAGCTCCGCCAGCTCGTCCGGCGTCGCCGTGGCGGTCAGCCAGTCGAACTTGCGATACAGCTGGTCACGGGCCTGAACGAGCAGGGTATTGGGATTGCGATAGCGGTTGCGCACTTCACTGACGATGGCCAGGATCGGCACTTCGAAGAGGATCACGTGAAGCCAAGGGCCGCACAGGCGAATGCACAGCTCGTCGTTTTCGATGCGGGTCTGCACGTAACGCAGGTTGAAACGGAACAGGCCTAGGAAGCGCAGGAAGTCAGGCTTCATGAAGTTGATGCGTTCGAGAAAACCGGTTTCCTCGACGCTCAGGGACAGGTCGCACAGCTGCTCGATCTGATGGCGGATTTCCATCAGGTACGGCCGCAGGTCTTCCGCGTTGCGGCAACGGAACTCCCATTCAACGTCGACGTTGGGGTAGTTGTGCAGCACAGCCTGCATCATGCTCAGCTTGTAGAGGTCGGTATCGAGCAGGTTCTGAACGATGCGATCTGCGAAAGCGCTCTCACTCATTGTGTCGCTCCAGCCAGCAGAGGCCGCCACATTTGCGGCCCGTGAAATCAAGTGGGTGTCGCATACAACCTTGCGGTAGCGCCTGGTATTGGCTCCATGCCACTACGTCCGGTTTGTTATTGACGATGGTCGACATAATGCCAGCGCAGAGCGGGTTGGGGCAGAAATGTTTCAGCGCAGGATTTTGTCACCAAGGCGCAGGGCCGCATGCCGAGACCTGTGGGAGCGAATTCATTCGCAAGAGGCCGGTGCATTCGACGCATCTGTATTGCCCGTATCTACGCATCGCGAATGAATTCGCACACAGGGGGTATATGTGATTCAGTGCTTTCACTGCGGCGTCGGCTGATCCAGCTGCTCCAGCATCCATTCTACGAACACGCGGATCTTCGGCACCTCCGCTGCATGTTCCGGGTAGGCCAGGTAATAGGCGTCATGGCTGGGCAATGCATGAGGCCAGGGAATGACCAGCTTGCCGTCGGCGAGTTCTTCTTCCACCAGAAAGCGCGGCAGCAATGCCACACCACAGCCCACCTGGGCTGCGCGAATGCACATGTAAAACGTCTCGAAACGCGGGCCGTGGTAGCTGTGTTCGGTCTGGTAACCCTGGCTCTCGAACCACTCGTGCCAGCCCTGCGGGCGGTGAGCGTTTTGCAGCAGGACCAGCCCTGCGAGCTGGGTCGGTTCGGTGAAAGGCTTGTCGGGCATGCTCGCCGGTGAGCAGACCGGCACCAGCTCCTCGCCAAACAACCTTACGCTTTCCGCGCCGGGACGCGCGCCCTGGCCGAAGTAGAACGACATGTCGCAGCGGCTCTGCGCCAGGTCGTCGCTTTCCTGCTCGTTCACCAGATCCAGGTGAATGTGCGGATGACGTAGACGCCAGCCTTTCAGGCGTGGGACCAGCCAGCGCGCGCCGAAGGTCGAAGGCGTGGAGACGTGCAGGACTTCAGTCTCTCCGCCGTAGGAACGCAGGAAGTGCGTCGACATCTCCATCTGCGTGAGGATTTTTCGGACTTCTGCCAGGTACAACGCCCCGGCTGGCGTCAGCTGAAGACGACGGCGCACGCGTCTGAACAGCAGGTGTTGCACCAGCTCTTCGAGTTGCGCGACCTGTTTGCTGACCGCGCTTTGGGTCAGGTTCAGCTCCTCGGCGGCGCGGGTGAAACTCAGGTGGCGGGTCACCGCTTCAAAACATTGCAGTGCAGTGATGGACGGCAGATGGCGTCTGTTCAGCATATTCAGGCGTGCTCGGCATCAGCATGAAAAAACGGAATGATATCTCGCTTAATCGTCGTTTGTTGGCGGGCTTCAGTCCAGCTATTACTAAAGGCTGACGCTATCACTCAATGCCCGGCCTCGGTCCGGCATTCCGCTTTCGTGTTTACGGTTCACCAGAACTCAGGAGAAATCATGCTCAACGACCTGCTTACCCGCCTCGGTGTCGACCCTGCGCTTTACCAGAAAGGCGACAAGCCTGTTCACACGCCGATCGATGGCAGCCAGGTCGCCTCGGTGAGCTGGGAAGGCGCAGCCCAAGTCGAACAGCGCATCACCCGCGCCGAGCACGCTTTTGAAGCCTGGCGTAAAGTGCCTGCGCCGCGCCGTGGCGAGCTGGTGCGCCTGTTCGGCGAAGCCCTGCGCAAACACAAGGCTGACCTCGGAGAGCTGGTCTCCTGGGAAGCAGGCAAGATCACTCAGGAAGGCCTGGGTGAAGTGCAGGAAATGATCGACATCTGCGACTTTGCGGTCGGCCTGTCCCGTCAAATCTACGGCTTGACCATCGCCTCCGAACGCCCTGGCCACCACATGCGTGAAACCTGGCACCCGCTGGGCGTTGTCGGCGTGATCAGCGCGTTCAACTTCCCGGTCGCCGTCTGGTCGTGGAACACCGCACTGGCGCTGGTCTGCGGTAACTCGGTGATCTGGAAACCGTCGGAAAAAACCCCGCTGACCGCTTTGGCCTGCCAGGCGCTGTTCGACCGCGTCGCGGCTGAATTCGCCGATGCGCCGCAGTACCTTGCGCAATGCGTGATCGGTGGTCGCGACGCTGGCGAAGCGTTGGTGGACGACGAGCGCGTTGCCCTGATCAGCGCCACCGGCAGCACCCGCATGGGCCGCGAAGTGGCGCCGAAGATCGCCGCCCGTTTCGCCCGCAGCATCCTAGAGCTGGGCGGCAACAACGCGATGATCCTGACCCCGAGCGCCGATCTGGACCTTGCGGTGCGCGCCGTGCTGTTCAGCGCCGTCGGTACCGCCGGTCAGCGTTGCACGACCCTGCGTCGTCTGATCGCGCACAACTCGGTCAAGGCCGAATTCGTCGAGCGTCTGAAAGCGGCCTACGCCAAAGTGCGCATCGGTCACCCGCTGGAAGGCAACCTGGTCGGCCCGCTGATCGACAAGCAAAGCTTCGAAAACATGCAGGAAGCCCTGGAGCAGGCTCTGAGCGAAGGCGGCACCGTGTTCGGCGGCAAGCGTCAACTGGTCGAGAAATTCCCCAACGCGTTTTACGTATCGCCTGCCATCGTCGAGATGCCGGAGCAGAGCGACGTGGTGCGCAGCGAGACCTTCGCGCCGATCCTGTACGTGGTCGGTTACAACGAATTCAGCGAGGCCGTGCGCCTGAACAACGACATGCCGCAAGGCCTGTCGTCGTGCATTTTCACCACCGACGTGCGTGAAGCCGAGCAGTTCATCTCGTCCCTGGGCAGCGACTGCGGCATCGCCAATGTCAATATTGGCCCGAGTGGTGCGGAGATCGGCGGCGCGTTCGGCGGCGAGAAGGAAACCGGCGGCGGCCGTGAGTCCGGCTCGGATTCGTGGAAAGGCTACATGCGTCGTCAGACCGCAACCGTGAACTACTCCCGCGAGCTGCCGCTGGCGCAGGGGATTACGTTTGATTGATGCCGTAAGGTAAGCGCCGTTCCATGTAGGAGCGCGCTTGCCCGCGAGGGCGGTAAAGCAGGCGCAGAAGAGGTGCCTGATGTATCGCAATCGCGGGCAAGCGCGCTCCTACAGGTATGTGGTGCAGCAAATTATTTTGGCTGTATCTCTTTCCGAGGTTTTGCGATGCCGCTACGCGAAGAATGTCTGTGGGAAACGCTGACGCCGCAGAGGCCTGAGGCGCCGGCGTTGAAGGGTGAAGTGACGGTCGATGTTTGCGTGATCGGTGCAGGCATTACCGGGCTGTCGGCGGCGATTCATTTGCTCGAGCAGGGCAAAAACGTCGCCATCGTGGAAGCCCATCGCACGGGGCAGGGCGGTTCCGGGCGTAACGTAGGATTGGTCAACGCCGGGCTGTGGATTCCGCCCGACGAGATTGAAGCCGGTTTCGGCGAGAAAGTCGGCAGTCAGCTCAATGCCATGCTCGGCAACGCGCCGTCGCTGGTCTTCAGCCTGATCGAGAAATACGGCATCGACTGCCAGGCCACGCGCAAGGGCACGCTGCACATGGCGCACAACGCCAAGGGCGAGCTGGACCTGCGCAGCCGCGAAGAACAGTGGAAGCGCCGTGGCGCCGCTATCGAACTGCTGACTGGCAAGGCCTGTCAGGAAGCCACGGGCACGAAAGAAATCACCTGCGCGTTGCTCGACCACCGTGCAGGCACCATCAACCCCATGGCGTACACCAGTGGCCTGGCCGCTGCGGTGACGTCGCTGGGTGGTCAGCGCTTCGATCATTCCCCGGTCAAACGCCTTGAGCGTCAGGGCCAGCGCTGGTGCGTGATCACCGAAAACGGCTCGGTCAGCGCCGATCAGGTGGTCGTCGCTTCCAACGCCTACACCGAAGGCGAATGGACCGAGCTGCGCCGCAGTTTCTTCCCCGGTTATTACTATCAGGTCGCTTCCGCTCCGCTCACCGAAGAGGCGGCGCAGCAGATACTGCCTGGCGGTCAAGGTTCGTGGGACACCCGTCAGGTGCTCAGCAGCATTCGCCGCGACGCCGATGGGCGCCTGTTGCTGGGCAGTCTGGGCAATGGCAATCAGAAGCCGACCTGGTTCCTCAAGGCCTGGGCCGATCGCGTACAGCAGCACTATTTTCCTTACCTGAAGAAAGTTGAGTGGGAATGCACCTGGACTGGTTGCATCGCCTTTACGCCCGATCATCTGCTGCGCATGTTCGAGCCTGCACCAGGACTGGTCGCGGTGACCGGCTACAACGGGCGCGGCAACACGACGGGGACGGTTGTGGGCAAGGCATTCGCCGATTACCTGTGCAGCGGGAACGCCGGTGTGTTGCCGATTCCATTCACCCCGATGCAGCCGCTCTCGGCCATTGGTTTACGCAGCTCTTTATATGAGGCTGGCTTTTCGCTATACCATGCAGGGCAATGCCTCAGAGTTGTGATCTGAGGCGAAGTATGTGTCATGCATTCACGCTTTTTCGTGCAGCCACTCACCTGAAATGGTGCGTCCCGTAGCGGCCCCGCACCGACGGTGTGCAGTTCGGTGACGCAGGTTGTTACAACAGGGTTGTACAGGTCAGCCTCTCAGGGTTGCGCATTTAATTTGGGAGGGTTGCTCTTTAGAAGTCGCAGGGTTGCACCTTGCGCGGTTTAGACGGTTGCACGCCCAGTGAAAAAGGGCTCGAATCAGTCGCATAACAACAAAACGATGACTTTTTTCAGAATAAAAAACCGATGGCACGCCACTTGCTCAGAGCAACTCTGTGGTCGCAGTGCTAATTAAAAAACCTAGGAGCACCAACTCATGTCGCAGATGTTTTACAGGAAAGGCTTTCTGGCACTCGCAGTCGCTACTGCAATGGGTGTGGCTACTTTTGCGCAGGCTGACGTCAAGATCGGCGTATCGGGTCCAATGACCGGCGCCAACGCCTCGTTCGGCAAGCAGTTCTGGGAGGGCGCCCAAGCGGCGGCTGCGGCTATCAACGCCAAGGGCGGCGTCAACGGCGAGAAAATCGCCCTGACTCAATACGATGATGCGTGCGAGCCTAAACAGGCCGTTGCCGTCGCGAACAAAGCCGCTGCGGACAAAATGGTCGGCATCGTGGGTCACTTCTGCTCGTCTTCGACCATCCCCGCCTCGGAAGTCTATGACGAAGCCGGCATCATCGCGATCACCCCTGCGTCCACCAACCCGAACGTAACCGAGCGCGGTCTGAGCTCGATGTTCCGTATGTGTGGCCGCGACGACCAACAAGGGATCGTCGCCGGCGACTACATCGTCGACGTACTCAAGGGCAAAAAGGTCGCCGTCATCAACGACAAGGACACCTACGGCAAAGGCCTGGCAGACGCTACCGCCAAGCAGCTGACCGCTCGCGGCGTGAAGCCTGTGCTGGAAGAAGGCCTGACCCGTGGCGAGAAAGACTTCAGCGCCCTGGTCACCAAGATCCGGGGCACCGGTGCCGACGTGGTTTACTTCGGTGGTCTGCACCCGGAAGCCGGTCCTCTGGTCCGCCAAATGCGTGAACAGGGCCTCAAGGATGTCAAGTTCGTATCTGATGACGGTGTCGTCACCGATGAGCTGGTCACCACTGCTGGTGGTGCACAGTACGTTGATGGTGTTTACATGACGTTCGGTGCCGACCCACGCCTGCTGCCTGACAGCAAGGCTGTAGTGGAAGAGTTCCGCAAGAAGGGTTACGAGCCTGAAGGCTACACCCTGTATTCCTACGCCTCTGTACAGACCTTGGCCGCTGCATTCGAAGGCGCCAAGTCCACCAAGGGCGAGGATGCTTCCAAGTGGCTGAAGTCCCACGCCGTCGACACGGTCATGGGCAAGAAAGAGTTCACCCCGAAAGGCGACTTGAAAGTCTCCGACTACGTGGTTTACCAGTGGGACAAGGACGGCAAATATCACCAGCTCGAAAAGCAGAAGTGAGTTGAGCTCCTAGTCGAGTCGGCCGTTTCGCGGGCTTGGAACCTCGAAGCGGCCTGACCCGGTAATCGACGCCGCCTGGCGCGGCGCCGGATTTCTTCTGTTGCCATCGTGTGTGTGTCCGCTGTTCCTCACGAGGGAATATCCGGTGCGCGCCAGGTTGGCCTTCAAGTTCGTGAGCGTGCGTGATGGATGGTATTTTCCTGCAGCAAATGGTCAACGGCCTGACCCTCGGTTCGGTCTACGGCCTGATCGCCATCGGTTACACGATGGTCTACGGCATCATCGGCATGATCAACTTCGCCCACGGCGACGTTTACATGATCTCGGCCTACCTCGCCGCTATCGGCCTGGCTGTCCTCTCCTTCTTCGGCATCGAGTCGTTCCCATTCCTGATTCTCGGCACGCTGATCTTCACCATCGTGGTGACCGGTGTGTACGGCTTCGTCATCGAGCGCGTGGCTTACAAACCGCTGCGTAACTCGACCCGTCTGGCACCGCTGATCAGTGCTATCGGTATTTCCCTGATCCTGCAGAACTACGCGCAGATCGCCCAGGGCCCTCGCCAGCAAGGCGTTCCCACGTTGCTTGAAGGCGCCATGCGCTTTGAAGTGGGCAGCGGCTTCGTGCAGATCACTTATACCAAGATCTTCATCCTGATTGCCGCTTTCATCGGCATGGGCGTGCTGACGTACATCATCAAGTACACCAAGCTGGGCCGGATGTGCCGCGCGACCCAACAGGATCGCAAGATGGCCTCTATCCTGGGCATCAACACCGACCGGATCATCTCCTACGTGTTCGTCATCGGCGCCGCCATGGCTGCTCTGGCGGGTGTGCTGATCACACTGAACTACGGCACCTTCGACTTCTTCGCCGGGTTTGTCATCGGCATCAAGGCCTTCACCGCAGCGGTACTGGGCGGTATCGGTTCGCTGCCGGGCGCCATGCTCGGTGGATTGATCCTGGGGGTTGCCGAGTCGCAATTCTCCGGTCTGATCAACTCCGACTATAAAGACGTGTTCAGTTTCGGCCTGCTGGTATTGATCCTGATCTTCCGTCCTCAAGGCCTGCTGGGTCGCCCACTCGTGGCGAAGGTGTAACCATGTCTGCTCCTGTCAAACCCATTGATATCAAACAAAGCCTGATCGACGCGGTGGTTGCCGGCTTGCTGGCGCTGATCGTGTTCGGTCCCATCGTCGGCATCGTGCTGGACGGCTATGGCTTCAACATGCAACCGGGTCGCGTTGCCGCGCTGGTGGGCGTGGTGGTGGTCGGTCGCTTCTTCATGAGCCTGTTCCTGCAGACCCCTAAAGGTCTGGCCATCGCGCAAAGCTTCGAAAGCTCGGGCTCCGGCGTGCACGTACTGCCGCCGGGCTACAAGACGCGCCTGCGCTTCATCATTCCGCTGATGATCCTGATCGCGGTGATCTTCCCGGTGTTTGCTGATAAATACGTGCTGACCGTGGTCATTCTCGGCCTGATCTACGTGTTGCTGGGCTTGGGCCTGAACATCGTGGTGGGCCTGGCCGGCCTGCTCGACCTGGGTTACGTGGCGTTCTACGCCATCGGCGCCTACGGTCTGGCGCTGGGCTATCAGTATCTGGGGCTCGGCTTCTGGTCGGCGTTGCCGCTGGCGGCCATTGCAGCGGCGTTCGCCGGTTGCATCCTGGGCTTCCCGGTGCTGCGCATGCACGGCGACTATCTGGCGATCGTCACTCTGGGCTTCGGGGAAATCATTCGTCTGGTGCTCAACAACTGGCTGTCGTTCACCGGTGGCCCGAACGGCGTGCCGGTGCCTTCGCCGACCTTCTTCGGCCTGGAATTCGGGCGTCGCGCCAAAGACGGCGGTATTCCGATTCACGAGTACTTCGGTTTCGAATACAACCCGGACCTGAAATTCATCTTCATCTACGCCGTGCTGTTCCTCGTCGTGCTGGCTGTGCTGTACATCAAGCATCGCCTGACCCGCATGCCGGTCGGCCGCGCGTGGGAAGCCCTGCGTGAAGACGAAATCGCCTGCCGCTCCATGGGCTTGAACCACGTACTGGTCAAGCTCTCGGCCTTCACCATCGGTGCTTCGACCGCAGGTCTGGCGGGGGTGTTCTTCGCCAGCTATCAAGGCTTCGTCAACCCGACCTCGTTCACCTTCTTCGAGTCGGCGCTGATCCTGGCCATCGTTGTGCTCGGCGGCATGGGCTCGACCGTCGGTGTGGTGATCGCCGCGTTCGTGCTGACCGTCGCCCCGGAAATGCTGCGTAGCTTCGCCGAATACCGCGTGCTGCTATTCGGCATCCTGATGGTGCTGATGATGATCTGGCGCCCCCGTGGCCTGATCCGCATCAGCCGTACCGGCGTACAACCCCGCAAAGGCGTGCTGGCAAACGTGGAGGGCGCGCGATGAGCGACGAAATCGTTCTTTCCGTCGAGAACCTGATGATGCACTTCGGCGGCATCAAGGCCCTCAGCGACGTCAGCCTTGAAGTGCGTCGCAACTCGATCTTCGCCCTGATCGGCCCTAACGGCGCGGGCAAAACCACCGTATTCAATTGCCTGACCGGCTTCTACAAAGCCACAGGCGGGCGTATCGAACTCAACGCGCGGGGCAAGAAGACCAACGTGATCCAGCTGCTCGGCGAGCAATTTCGCGCCAGCGACTTTGTGTCACCCAAGCGCTTCGGCAGCCGTCTGTTTTACAAAATGTTTGGCGGCACGCATTTGGTGAACCGCGCAGGCCTGGCCCGGACTTTCCAGAACATTCGCCTGTTCAAGGAAATGTCCGTCGTCGAGAACCTGCTGGTGGCCCAACACATGTGGGTTAACCGCAACATGATCGCGGGCATCCTTAATACCAAGGGCTACCGCAAGGCCGAAGAAGACGCCATGAACACGGCCTTCTATTGGCTCGAAGTGGTGGACCTGGTGGACTGCGCCAACCGCCTGGCCGGTGAACTTTCCTACGGCCAGCAGCGCCGTCTGGAAATCGCCCGCGCCATGTGCACCCGTCCGCAGGTGATTTGCCTGGACGAACCGGCCGCTGGCCTCAACCCACAGGAAACCGAAGCGCTGAGCGGCATGATCCGTCACCTGCGCGACGACCACGACATGACCATCGTGCTGATCGAGCACGACATGGGCATGGTCATGGGTATTTCCGACGATATCGTCGTGCTCGACCACGGCAACGTGATCGCCAAAGGCAAGCCGGAGCAGATTCGCAACGATCCGAAAGTGATCGCCGCGTACCTGGGTGCTGATGAAGAGGAGTTGGTATGAGTAAGCCGATCCTCGAACTGAAAGAGATCGACGTGTACTACGGGCCGATTCAGGCCCTGAAAAAAGTCTCGATGCACATCGACGAAGGCGAAACCGTCAGCCTGATCGGCTCCAACGGCGCGGGTAAATCCACGCTGCTGATGTCGATCTTCGGCCAGCCTCGCGCGGCCAGCGGGCAAATCATTTATCAGGGCACCGACATCACTCAGAAGTCGTCGCACTACATCGCGTCCAACGGTATCGCGCAGTCTCCGGAGGGCCGCCGTGTGTTCCCCGACATGTCGGTGGAAGAAAACCTGATGATGGGCACGATTCCGATTGGGGATAAGCACGCGAGCGAAGACATGCAGCGCATGTTCGAGCTGTTTCCGCGCTTGAAGGAGCGTCGTAGTCAGCGGGCCATGACGATGTCCGGTGGCGAGCAGCAGATGCTCGCCATCGCCCGCGCCCTGATGAGCCGCCCCAAGCTGTTGCTGCTGGACGAGCCGAGCCTGGGCCTGGCGCCGATCATCGTGAAGCAGATTTTCTCGACCTTGCGTGAGCTGGCACAGACGGGGATGACGATCTTTCTGGTGGAGCAGAACGCCAACCATGCGCTGAAGCTGTCGGATCGTGCGTATGTGATGGTCAACGGAGAGATTCGCCTGACGGGTACCGGTAAGGAGCTGCTGACTAACGAGGAGGTCAGGAACGCTTATCTCGGCGGGCATTGAGTTCATCAGTGTTCCGGCAATAACCAACGCCCCGAGTGTTATTCACTCGGGGCGTTTTGCATTCGGTGGGCACATCGAGCTTTCCTGGTAGTGGAATGAGCGGGGCCACACCTGTGTGCGAATTCATTCGCGAGAGGGCCGTACGACCGATTGGCATGTTTCGGATGTACCTACCCATCGCGAATGAATTCGCTCCCACAGTTTTGTACTCGGCTCATCCGTAGCAGCACAGCTTGCCGACGGCACCGATTGTTCGGACGCCCGGCGGCAAGCCTGCTGCTGCAGATGAACGCCAATTGTGGAAAACAATTTTATAGAGCTGTCAAAGCGCGCCAGTTAGCCGCTGCAAATGGTTGTTTTGTCACGGTTTTGACTTGTTCAGTTTTACTGTGGAGCGGGCTGTGAATAAGTTGGTGGCAGTTGGCTACAAGCCTTTATTTACGGGGCTTTCAAGCTTGTGATCAATATTTGATCAACGATTTCGGCCGGTATTTTGGAGCGGTTTGTCAACGCTCGCGGGGCTGGTTTTTTGTACAGTTTTTGAGGCGGGCAAGCCTGTGGATAAGTCTGTGTGCAACCCTTGGAAAGACCTTCGCAGGTAGCGCAATCTCTGGGCTGGCGTGGGTAATCCTGTCCGCCTGTCCAAGTCGGGTATCCGTTTGGTTGCAGATACGTTTCAGCAGGTCAAGCTGAAATCCTCTCAACTCACCTACAGGCCGCGCATGGCGGGGCTTGACTGCTTTGAAGTTGCCCCCGGATTTTGTGAGTCTGGCTGTGGATAAGGTGGGCAAAACTGCGTGCAGGCCATAGAGTGCAAGGCTTTGAGTAGGTTGTACGTTTTTTGTACAGAGGGAAGGTCGTACGATGATTGTTGCCCACAGGCTTGATCCAGAGCCGCTTGCGCGGGCATTCTCCAGAACTTTCCTACACGCAACGCGGTTTGGTTGCGTTATTCCAGAGCTTATCCCTAAGCCGAAACCCTCAGTCAGGAGAACGACATGACTTCTACCGTGTTCATTACCGGTGCCACTTCCGGGTTTGGCGAAGCCTGTGCACGCCGTTTTGCAGAGGCGGGCTGGTCGCTGGTGTTGACCGGTCGCCGTGAAGAGCGTCTGCAGGCGTTGAGCGCCGAGTTATCCAAGCAGACCAAGGTGCACACCCTGACACTGGACGTGCGCGATCGTGAGGCCGTTGAGAAGGCCGTTGAAGGTTTGCCAGCCGAGTTCGCGAAGATTCGTGGCCTGATCAACAACGCAGGTCTGGCCCTGGGCATCGACCCCGCGCCCAAGTGCGACCTGGACGACTGGGACACCATGATCGACACCAACGTCAAAGGCCTGGTCTACACCACCCGCACGCTGCTCTCGCGCCTGATCGCCTACGGCCGTGGCGCGAGCATCGTCAACCTGGGTTCGGTGGCGGGCAACTACCCGTATCCGGGCGGCAACGTTTACGGCGGCACCAAGGCGTTCGTCGGCCAGTTCTCCCTGAACCTGCGTAACGACCTGATCGGCACGGGCGTACGCGTGACCAACCTCGAGCCCGGCCTGTGCGAAAGCGAATTCTCGCTGGTGCGTTTCGGCGGCGATCAGGCCAAGTACGACGCCACCTACGCAGGCGCCGAACCCATCCAGCCGCAGGACATCGCCGAGACGATCTTCTGGATCATGAACACCCCGGCCCACGTCAACGTGAACAACCTGGAACTGATGCCGGTGAGCCAGACCTGGGCGGGTTTTGCGATTGATCGTACCCGTGGTGAGACGAAGTAAGGCAGGGATGATGACCTGTGGGAGCCGGCTTGCTGGCGAATGGGGGTGTCAGACAATTCATCTGTCACTGACCCACCGCTTTCGCCAGCAAGCCGGCTCCCACAGTGTTGAGGCGTTCTCAATTCTGTGGGAGCGAATTCATTCGCGAGGCGATTGATCAGGCGCTGAAGTACTCCGCCAGCCCGATATAGCACGTCGCCAAGTGATACGGGGTGGTCGACGGCATGTCGCTGCGGCTGATCTGGCCTTGGCTGTCCAGGCACTCATTCCAGCCACCCGCGTGCAGAAAGCGCTGCTGCAAGGCATTCAACTGACGCGCCAGCAACGCCTGGCTGTCAGGACGTAGCGTCAATGCCCGCAGGTACTCGGCCTGCGCCCAGATGCGCTGCGTGCCATCCTTCACCAAGCCTTCCACATCCAGTGTCGCGACCACAGCCCCTGTGACCGGATCGACGCCTTGCGCCTCGGCGTGGGCAAATGCAGTGGTCAGGGAGCGATGCAGCGGTGTGCCGCGCAAATGCTTGGACGATTCCAGCAGATAGAACCACTCGAACTGATGCCCAGGCTCGGACCAGTTATCCACAGCGCCAAGCGGCTTCTCCAGCATCACGCCGTGTTCGACATCGACAAACCGGCGCTGCATGGCTTCGGCCAGACTGTCGAGAGCGGCGAGTGTTTTGGCGTCTTCGCGCACTTCCAGCGTCGCCAGAAAAGCTTCGGCCAGATGCATCAGCGGGTTCTGCAGCGGGCCCGCATCGAGGGACGACCAGTCTTCAGCCAGCACCGATTCGTACAAGCCATCACCGTCGGCGAACTGCTCGGCGACGACCTCCAGCGCTGCGTTGAGCACAGACTCGACCAACGGCTCGCGCACCTTCGCCCAGTAGTGCGCGCAGGCGAAGACGATGAAGGCGTGGGTGTAAAGGTCCTTGCGGCGATCCAGCGGCGCGCCTTGCGGGTCGATGCTGTAGAACCAGCCGCCGTGCTCGGCATCGTGAAAATGCCGTTGCAGCGAGCGGAACAGCGCCGCAGCGCGGACCTCGGCGTCTGGCACTTGCGGGTCGCCGATGAAGCTGGAAAACAGGAACAACTGCCGCGCGCAGGCCATGGCCCGGTAGCGCTGAGGAGGCAGCGGCCGATGCAGGGCATCCAGCGCCTCATAGGGTAACGCCATCTCTGCATTCCAGCCCGGCCCGTGCCAGAGCGGCACGATCACTTCCATGAAGTGACGCTGCACGGTGGTGAACACAGCGGAGAGTTCAGACTTGGCGGCAGGGAGAGAAACGTCAGGCATCGGATGGCGTCGCGGCTGAGGGCAAATGGCGCGACATGGTAGCAGGAGGTGGGGATGGCGGGGTGAACCGGTGGATCAAATGAGGGGGCGCCTTGCGCAAAATCCCTGTGGGGGCCTGCTTGCTGGCGAAGGCGGTATTTCAGATAACGCTGATATTTCTGACACTCGTTGTTGCTCTGTGGGAGATTCTATGTTTGGGGGGGCAACCCCCAAACGTCTGGCAGGGTCGTAATCCTGCTTTTTCTTCAGCAACGAATAGGCGACTCCCGCTATT
>NZ_JBWKWB010000046.1:0-20079 GCF_059421985.1 Pseudomonas sp. GW821-FHT02A11 | reverse complement strand
GAAAACGAATGTCGACTTTACAAGCTTAGCTGCCAGCAACACTTTACGCAGACAGAGCCAATTCATTCGCGAGAGGCTGTTACACCCGACGCATCACCACCGGCCATACACTCTTTCGCGAATGAATTCGCTCCCACAGGGGAGGATCGGGGCCATCTCAAAGACTCGGTCATGCGCTGAATCGTCTTCAACCCATCACTGACTTCCGGCCTTGCACAGATCTAAACCTGTGGGAGCGAATTCATTCGCGATGGGCCGGGACATCCGACGCATCTCCATCGGCCACACACTCTTTCGCGAATGAATTCGCTCCCACAGGGGCAATGACGGCCATCCCATGGCGTCAGTCAAATCCAGCGTTCAAAGCCAGACCGCATCCCAAAGCGGATAATCCCCCACCCGCTTGACCAGACCAGCCCTGAGCGGGTTGGTGATGATGTACCTGGCAGCTTTTCGCAAGTCATCGTCATAGCGCATGGCTCGGTCATGAAACCCTTGCTGCCAGACTCTCCCGCGACGCTGGATCGCTCGATTGAGGGAGACGGCGCTACTTGCCTTGACCTGTTTCATCAGGTGATCCAGCGAACCCTCCTTGAGCTCCAGCAGCCAGTGAAGGTGATCAGGCATCAGCACCCAGGCCAGCGACGAAACAAGCCCCTGCTGATCGGCTCGACGCAACTGGGCGACCACCAGACGGCCGAGCTGAACATCGGTGAACCAGGGTCTTCGATTTTCAGTGGTGGAGGTGATGAGATAGACCCTGCCTGGCTCCGAAACCCGACCTGAGCGCAGGCGGTGAGAATGCGGCGAATCGGGCATCCCTGCCCCTCCTTTCGTTCATCAAGAAGCAATGACAGTAGCGGCGGGTGCGCAGGTGGGTCGCGGGACTGTTTGTCCGGATATCTCAAGCCGCTGCAGCACAGCCCCTTAAGCCATCCACACAGCCAAAACCTATGGGAGCGAATTCATTCGCGATGGGCCGCTACACCCGACGCATCACCACCGGCCATACACTCTTTCGCGAATGAATTCGCTCCCACAGAGGAGGTTCGGGGCCATCTGAAAGACTCGGTCATGCTCTGAATCATCTTCAACACACCACTTACTCCCAGCCATCCACACAGCCAAAACCTGTGGGAGCGAATTCATTCGCGATGGGCCGCTACACCCGACGCATCACCACCGGCCATACACTCTTTCGCGAATGAATTCGCTCCCACAGAGGAGGTTCGGGGCCATCTGAAAGACTCGGTCATGCTCTGAATCATCTTCAACACACCACTTACTCCCAGCCATCCACACAGCCAAAACCTGTGGGAGTGAATTCATTCGCGATGGGCCGGTACATCCGACGCATCACCACCGGCCATACACTCTTTCGCGAATGAATTCGCTTCCCCGGGGACACTCTGCGTTGACATTCCCCGCCCGCTCATCAAGGCTTGCGATGCCCATTTCGCAGGAGCACAGCATGGCGAGCAAAGAAGAGATCGCGGCGTTCATTGCCCGGGAGTTTCCGCAAACGCGGATCGTCGTCGAGGAAGTCGGCGAGCAGCGGGCGACGATTTCCCAGGTGGTCGACGCATCGGATCTGCGCCCTGGCGGCACCGTATCGGGCCCGACGCTGATGGCCGTGGCGGATGTGGCGCTGTATGTCGCGGTGCTTGGCGTCATCGGGATCGTGCCGCTGACGGTGACCACCAGCCTGACCATCAACTTCCTGCGCAAACCCGAGGCCGGGCGGCGGATCATTGCCGAGTGCCAGTTGATGAAAGTCGGCAAGACCCTGGCCATCGGCGAGGTGTCGTTGTATTCAGAGGGACTGCCGGACGCCGTGGCCCATGTGGTCGGCACCTATGCCATTCCGCCGCAGTCCCTGCGCTGAGGATATTCCCTCGAACCTACATCTGCTGACACACTCAAAACCCAGGCAGCCCGCGAGAGCTGCGGGCCGTTCGGCTACGCTGAACGTCGCAACCCAACCCATTCGATGGAACGCATATGAAACCTTATCTGTGGCTCGGTCTTTTCAGCACGCTCAGCCTTGGCGCCCTTTCTTCCGTGGTCCAGGCGCAAACCCTGGAAGTCCCGATCAATCTGGTCAGCGTCGACGGCGCGCCCCAGCCCATCGGCCAGATCACCATCAGCGAGACCGCCTACGGCCTGTTGTTTACCCCCAAATTAAGCGCCCTGCCTGCGGGCATTCACGGCTTTCACGTGCATGAAAACGGTAGCTGTGACGTGGGCGTGAAAGACGGTAAAAAAGGCGCGGCACTGGCTGCAGGCGGGCACTTCGACCCGGCCAAGACCGGCAAGCATCTGGGCCCCTACGCCGACGGCCACCTGGGTGACCTGCCAGCGATCTACGTCACCGCCAAGGGCACAGCCGATTACCCGGTTCTGGCGCCACGCCTGAAGAAAATCTCCGAGATCAAAGGCCATGCGCTGATGATCCACGCAGGCGGCGATAACCACGCTGACATGCCGATGCCCCTGGGCGGTGGCGGTGATCGAGTCGCCTGCGGAGTCATTTGATCCCAATGCCTGACGGCCAGACCGGTCATGTCGCAAGGGACATGACCGGTCTTTTCATGACGCTCTTTTTTGCAAAGCCCCATAAGAAATCCCATCCGATTCAGCCTGTTCTGAACACCATTGCCTGCCACCGGAGCCCACCGATGCTGCATATCCGCACCCCGCTGATCCTCCACCCTCACCTCTCGACACCCACGCGACGCATCTGGCTCAAGCTGGAAAACCTGCAACCCAGCGGCTCGTTCAAAATGCGCGGCATGGGCCGTTTGTGTGCCTATGCCGCCGAGCAAGGCATGCAGCGGGTGGTCTGCCCTTCGGGGGGCAACGCCGGGCTGGCGGCCGCGATGGCGGCGATCAGTCTGGGGCTGGAGGCGCTGATCATCGTGCCCGCCTCCACGCCTGAAGCCACTCGCCAACGCATCGCCCGCACCGGCGCGCAGGTTCAGGTGCACGGGCAGGTCTGGGACGAATCCAATCAACTGGCCCTGCAACTGGCCGAAGAGCCCGGCACTCAATACGTGCCAGCGTTCGATCACCCGCTGTTGTGGGAAGGCCACAGCACGATGGTCGACGAGATTCTGGAGGACTGCCCACGGGTCGACGCGATCGTTACGTCAGTGGGTGGCGCAGGTTTATTGGCAGGGATTCTGACGGGCCTGGAACGGCATCAACGCTTCGATTGCCGTGTCGTCGCCTGCGAAACCGAAGGGGCGGCGTCATTCGCCGCTGCGGTCAAGGCGGGTTACCCGGTGAAACTGGCGCAGGTCAAGACCGTCGCCAGCTCCCTCGCCGCTTCTCAGGTGGCGGCTTGGCCGGTGGAACACATCCGCCACTTCCCCCACGACTGCGTGGTGCTCAGCGATGCCGACGCCATCAACGGCGTGCTGCGCTACGCCGAGGACCAGCGCCAGTTGGTGGAGCCGGCCTGCGGCGTGTCGCTGGCTGTTGCCTATCACGATCACCCCGCCATCGCCGAGGCCCATGACGTGGTAGTCGTGGTCTGCGGCGGGGTCAGCATTAGCGCGCAGACCGTGGCCGACTGGCAGGCCGCGTCCCTGATTTAGCGCATCAGCCCCACAAGGTACGGCCAAAGAAGGTCAGCGCCCGGTCCCAGGCCAGCTGCGCCCAGACCGGGTCGTACTGCGTGCCAGGAATGCGGCCATGACCCACGGCGGTTTCGTTGGCGAACGCGTGATGGGCCAGGTAACGGTGGAATTCGATGTCGACTCCACCTTCGGTGAGCTTGTCTTCCAGCTCGTCGACGTTTTCTGCCGTGAAGAATTCATCCTGAGTCGCCCAGTGCGCCTGCACCGGCACCTTGATGTTTTTCGGGTCCAGGTACTCCAGCGGCGGCATGCCGTAGAACACCACGCCCGCTGTCAGCTCAGGGATGAAATTCAGCGCCAGCAGGGTCAGCGCCCCGCCCATGCAGAAACCGGTGACGCCAACGTTCGGGGTGGAAGTCTTGAGGTGTTGCACGGCGCCGCGAATGTCCTGAGTGGCCGCGTCGGCGAAGTCGAGCTGACTCATCAGATGATGGGCTTCCTCCTCTTCAACGGTCATCTCGCCGCGATAAAGATCCGGCACCAACGCCAGATAACCCGCTGCGGCCAGACGATCGGCCACGCCGCGGATCTGGTCGTTGAGCCCCCACCATTCCTGAATCACCACGATGGCCGGGGCGCCCTCGGTCTTCGCGGGGCTGGCCAGATACCCGCTGACGTCTTTGCCGTCGGGGCGTTTGTAGGTGATGGTTTTGCCTGTTGCTGGCTTTGTGATGGATTGAGTCACGTGGGTCTCCCGAGCATGTTCCGAGTCTGTAAGTAGGCGTCAGCCGTTCTGTAAATCGGAGTTGAGGGGTGTGTCGCAAAGGTCGTTGGCCAAGGCTGCGCGTGCACGCAGGCGCTCGGCATCGCGCATGTCACGCAACTGCTTTTGCAGGGTGGCGACGCTCGGCGCATACAGAAAGCCGAAGGACACGCTGTTGCGACGGCCTTTGACGGCGTGATGCATGAGGTGGGCCTGATAGAGGCGGCGAAGGTAGCGATGGCGCGGTTGAGGGCGCACCGGCCAATGCCGATGGACGACGCCGTCGTGGATCAGAATGTAGATCAGGCCGAACGCCGCGACGCCCGCCCCCACCCATTGCAGCGGATCGTAGCCGCTGTTGCCGAGCACGATCAGGCCGACGGCCACCGTGCCCAGCGCCAGTAAGTAGATATCGTTGGTTTCGAAGGCGCCCAGGTGCTCTTCGTGGTGGGAGCGATGCAGAAACCAGCCCCAGCCGTGCATCACGTACTTGTGCGCAAGACAGCCGACAGCCTCCATGGCGATCAGGGTGCTGAGGAAAATCACGAAGTTGAAGATCATAGGGCGGCGTTGTCACGGGCATCTGGACGTCGACGTGCAGCATACCGGGGCACAGCGGAAAATCAAAAGTCACTGATCGTTTGAGCCCTGCATTTTTGCGGGTATCCCCGATCTGTGGGAGTGGGCTTGCTCACGAATGCGTAGGCACTTACACGCAGCACGTGACTGACACGACGCTTTCGTGAGCAAGCTCACTTCCACAGGGTTTGCAGCCGATCCAAAGATTTCACTCACAACGTTTGCTTTCCTGACCGAGCGATGTAAAAAATGGCCCCATGGGTGAGCGGCGGTAAGGCTCACTGTACTAATGCCGACCGGCGACAACGACCGGCCGGCATCGCTTTCAAGGAATTCAGAATGGCTCCAAGACACGTAATCAACGCATCGGTCAGTCCTAAGGGTAGCCTGGAGACTCTGTCGCAACGAGAAGTACAACAGCTCAGCGCTGCCGGTTCAGGCAGCATTTATAACCTCTTCCGCCAGTGCGCCCTGGCCATTCTCAACACCGGCGCCCATGTCGATAACGCCAAAACCATTCTCGAAGCGTACAAGGACTTCGAAGTACGTATTCATCAACAGGATCGCGGCGTGCGCCTGGAACTGCTCAACGCTCCGGCAGATGCCTTCGTCGATGGCGAGATGATCGCCAGCACCCGTGAGATGTTGTTCAGCGCCCTGCGCGATATCGTCTACACCGAAAGCGAACTGGACAGCCAGCGCATCGACCTGGACTCCTCCCAGGGCATCACCGACTACGTGTTCCACTTGCTGCGCAACGCCCGCACCCTGCGCCCCGGCGTGGAGCCTAAGATGGTGGTGTGCTGGGGCGGCCACTCAATCAACACTGAAGAATACAAATACACCAAGAAAGTCGGCCACGAACTGGGCCTGCGCAAGCTGGACATTTGCACCGGTTGCGGCCCCGGCGTGATGAAGGGCCCGATGAAGGGCGCGACCATCGCCCACGCCAAGCAGCGCATCAACGGCGGCCGTTATCTCGGCTTGACCGAGCCCGGCATCATCGCTGCCGAAGCGCCGAACCCCATCGTCAACGAGCTGGTGATCCTGCCGGACATCGAAAAACGTCTGGAAGCCTTTGTGCGCGTCGGCCACGGCATCATCATCTTTCCGGGCGGCGCCGGTACGGCCGAGGAGTTCCTCTACCTGCTGGGCATCCTGATGCACCCGGACAATCAGGGCCTGCCGTTCCCGGTGATCCTGACCGGGCCGAAAAGCACCGCTCCGTATCTGGAGCAGCTGCACGCGTTCGTCAGCGCCACCCTGGGCGAAGCGGCGCACAAGCATTACACGATCATCATCGACGACCCGGCCGAAGTCGCCCGGCAGATGACCGCGGGCCTTGCGGCCGTGCGTCAGTTCCGTCGCGAGCGGGCCGATGCGTTCCACTTCAACTGGCTGCTGAAGATCGAAGAGAGCTTCCAGCGCCCGTTCGACCCGACTCACGCCAACATGTCCAGCCTGCAGCTGCGTCGCGATCTGCCGCCCCATGAGCTGGCGGCCAACCTGCGTCGGGCGTTCTCCGGCATCGTGGCGGGCAACGTCAAGGACAAGGGCATTCGGCTAATCGAAGAACACGGCCCGTATGAAATCCACGGCGACGCCGAAGTAATGAAGCCGCTGGACAAGCTGCTGCAGGCCTTCGTCGAACAGCACCGGATGAAACTGCCCGGCGGCGCGGCGTACGTGCCGTGCTATCGCGTGGTGTCCTGACGGCTTCCTCCTGCCTGTAGAAGTGGGCTTGCTTGCGATCGGATGTGTCATTCAACGCAATGACCTCCAGGCCAACACCATCGCAAGCAAGCTCACTCCAACAGGGTTTGCATCAACCTGACTGATTCCGGACGCTCAATGATCCAGATCCGCCCCATGACGCCCGAAGACTTCGAGCGCTTCTGGCCCACCTTTCAAGCGGTGATCAAGGCGCAGGAAACCTACGCCTTTGATCCCGGCCTGACCCATGAACAGGCCCTGCACCTGTGGCTGGAATACCCGCTGCACACGCTGATCGCCGAAGAAGACGGCGTGCTGCTGGGCAGCTATTACCTCAAGGCCAACGCAGCCGGTCCCGGCAATCATGTGTGCAACTGCGGCTACATGGTCACCCCCCAAGCCCGTGGTCGTGGCGTGGCGCGTCTGATGTGCGAACACTCCCAGCAACTGGCGGTGGACAGCGGCTTCAGCGCGATGCAGTTCAACTCGGTGGTATCGACCAACGAGGTCGCTGTGGCCCTTTGGAACAAGCTGGGGTTCGACACCGTCGGCCGCCTGCCCCGTGCTTATCGCCATGCCCGTCACGGCCTGGTCGACTGCTTGGTGATGTACAAATGGCTGGCCGACATGCCCGCCTCGCGCAAGGCCAAGAGCCCCTTGCTGATCGGGCGCAAGAACATCGAGTCGGTGATTTCCCGGCCTCGACGCAAGGCGCCTGACGCACCCGCCTGATTTTTCCTCAACGCCGCTGGAACCTCTCTTCATCTGACGCCACTCAGTCCCCACAGTATTTACTGCAAGGATGGCGTCAGTATGGTCACCCCAACCCAATCGCTTCATCGCGCTCAATCCCTCGCCACCGTGGCCAGCAGCGACCAGGCCGGCCCGAGCACGGGTATCCGACAACGCACCGGCATTCGGGCGCGCATGGATGCGATCAGCCAGTCGGTCGTGAACAAGGGCCGTCATTTGAAGGAGGGGCTGTTCCGGGCCAAGTCCGGCGATTCGTCGTCAACGCCTCGCAGCTCCCGCTCGGCAACCCCCGTTGCGCCAGAAACCGCCCGCGCCCGAGTTGCGACGCCGGTCGAGGTCGAAATGCTCCCAGCACTGAGCATGGCACTGGACAACCAGCGCCTGATGGTCGGTCAGGAAGGACGCGCCAACCCTACGGAAAGACTGCTGCAAGGGATCCTCGGCAAGCCCACCGAGCGCTATCAGCACCTGCAGTCACTGCACATCGACGCCGCAAACAAGACGGCCTATCTGCTGACCGACTCGCAAAACCGGCTTATCCATGCGCAAGCCAGCCCCTTGGCGGTTTCGGTGTTCAAAAGCAGCGAAGCTGGCACCCCACGCTTGCCGAGCCTTCCCACCGATGCCCACCGCGCCCAGATCACCGGCGTGCACCTTGATGACGAGGGACAAGCCTGGCGTATTCACGAAAACACCCTCTTTCAATTGAATGGTGATCGCTGGCGAACATCTGACGACGCTCCCGCACTCAAAACCCTGCTGCCGGTCGTCAACGATCAGCTCTACGCGCTGAACGCCCAGGGCCAGGTGCACCCGCTGAACGACCTTGACAGGCCACTGGCGTTCAACCACCCGGTCAGCGCCTTGGCACGCACCCACGACGGTCAGTTATTGGGGCTGTCGCAAGACCCGCAAAAGAACATGCTGCTCGAACGCCACAATGCGTTCGGTCAAGGCGTCAATGACGTGCTGTTGATGGTGCCGCCTCGGGGGGCCGCGAATAAAGAGGCGCTGCAACCCAAATCCCTCGCTGTTTTGGGCGACACCCTTTTGGCCACCACCGCCTCCGGGAAGCTGGTGCAGGCGCCGTTGCCCGATCCGGATGAGCGCCTGGAGAGCGGATTCGTGGTGGGCGAAGTCGCACTGCAGGAGCGACCCGCTTCTGCGGCCTTGACGGCGGCGTACGGCGAACATGCCATCAGCGATTTTTTCCACGACGATCTTGGCCTACTGCACATCAGGCTCAAGGACCATAAAGGCGTCGAACACAGCGCCTCATGGGATGCGCACACAGAGGACTTCAAGCCTGGCTGGAACATGACGCCGCTGATCATGGACCGGCAAAAAGGCCTGCCACCCCTTGCCCCCGCGCTGGATCGTCAGATTCAACTCCCTCGTGGGCGTATCGCCAGTCACGACAACACCCTCCTGGCACAGGACCCACGCACAAACGAATGGAAAAAAACCAGCGAAACCGATATCAAGTCACTGGTCGCTGCCCGTGACGGCTTCGCCTACCTGATCGACAAGGACGGCAAGCTCAAACAACTGAAAGTCGCCCCTCAAGCCGCCGCCCACGACATGAGCCAGGGCGTCGACCTCGTCCTGCCGGGGCGCGGCACCGAAGCCAAAGGCACGATCATGCGCGGCGCGGAGCACCTGACGGTGGACAAGGTCGCCATTCAGAACGATCAGCGCTACATGACCCTGAGCGCAGGCCGCTTGCGCCTGCATGATCAGAACGGTGAACGGGCGATCCTGCCGCAACTGCCGGATGGAGGTCACATCACTGGCATCGGCAGTGACGGCAAGGACTGGTTCGTCCTCAAGAACGGCGCGCTTTATCAGATGACGGGGACTGGCGTCGATCCGAAAAATATGTACGCCAACCGTGCCTGGGCCGCCGCTTCACTGGAGGGCCTACCGGCGGGTGCAACCCTGCGCAACCTTGAAACCGATCATCAGGGACGCCTCAGCCTGGAACTCAGCGTGCCGGGCGCAACGGCAAATGATGCCGCCACGATCAGCAAGCACGTGCTCAATCCGGACGGCGACTGGATACCTGCCCCGACGCAGCGGGAACTGGAAGAAGCCGCCGCCGTGGTGCCGCCCGCGGCCCATGCCCACTTCGACAACCTCACCGCCGGCGAGCCCGGATTCACCCGCAAGGGCATGCTCAAGACCAGCTTCAACGTTATGGGCCGCAACAACGTGGAAACCGCAAAACTGCGCAACTACGCACCCAACTCGCTGACCCAGAACTACGTCACCTCTCACCTGGCGTCCACCGGCGCATTCAAGGTCCCGGCCGACAGCGTCCAGCATGCCTGGCAGGGCCGCGCGGGCCTGCGGGAGGTGTACACCAGCGAGGTAAACACTCTGCGTGGCCTAACCACCGCCGCCGCCACACGCCCCCCACGCGCCCCGGACGCCATGAGCGAGCGCCTGGCGACACTGGACCGGGCAACGCTCTCGGCGCCTGCCGTCGAACTGGTCGACCTGATCCAGTGGTTTCAAAAGACGGTCAACGAGGACATGCAGAAAACCCTGCGTGAGCTGGCTGAAAACAAGGGCGCGCTGCACACCAGCGGTCACGCCAATCTCGCTTTTGTGCCCGGCAAGCCGCCGAGGGCCGATCTGTTCAACGAAGTCGCCCACGTCCTCGAAGACAGCGGCATCAAGCCGGACGACCCGCTGGGCGCGATGATCCACAGTCTGCAGGGGGTTAATTTCACCCTCGAACACCGCAACCCCGCCTCCCCCCTCGATGACTCGCGCAAGCGTGGCGACAATCAGACCCTGCTGAGCGCCCGGCTGGCGGCCAGCGCCCAGATCATGAAACGCCTCAGCGCGCAGGTGGATGACCTGACAGCCAACCCCGGTCGCCCTCAACCTCAGCTGGACGAGTTCGCCCAGACGCTGGCCGACCTGCACAACACGGCGTACGACAACGACCCGATCAAGCGCTACACCGACGCGGGCTTTCGCAGTTACGCAGCCCTTGAGGCCAGCTACGACGCGACCAAGAGCCTGCTCAAATACGTGCGCAAGGACAACCATCCGGTCAAACGCAATGTCCTTGAAGGGCTGCAGACCACGCCCACCGACCTGACCCGCAATCTGACCCAGGCGCTGCGCGACCTCGAACCCCGCGAGAGCCTGAAGATCAACCGCAACTATGGCGGCGGCGTGACCGGCGGCATCAGCGGCCCGACCGGCGATGCCTTTCTTGGCTTCAGGGGCTGGGTAGACCCTGAGCGGACCTACGGCATCACGTTCACCCGCTTCGACCGTGGCCTGAAAGTCTCGATGAACCGCGAAGGCGCCATCAGTGGCACCGGCAGCTTCGGCTTCGGCGGCGGCAAGTCCGACACCAGGACCACCGCCGGCGACAGCCATGCCAACATCCAGTCCAACAGCGGCTGGTTCGGCGGCAGCCTGGACGCGAAGTACAAATACTCCGACAACACCGCCCTGAGCTTTTTCGTGCGTGACGATGAGATGGACGCGTTCATGAACGACCTGCTCAACACGCCCCTGCACAGCAGCAAGCAGCCGGAGGTCAACGGGCTCAAGCCCATGGACCTGATGAACCGCAGCGTCGAGCAGGAAGTGCGCACCACTGGCAAACACAACTTCGACCTGGAGCTGGGCGCCAACATCGAGTCGCGGACCAACTACGGTCAGACCGACGCGGAACCGGTGGCGGGTTTCATGCGCTTCGGCGTCGGCCTGCTGGCCAGTGCGACCTTGCTCAGCGCCGAGCGGGAGCGCACTCAAGGGCGTGGCAACGACGGCTTGAAGACCGATATCTACAGCGCCAACCGCGCGCGCGTGCTGGAAAAAGCCGCTGTCACAGGTTATGCGCGGATGTTCAGCACCATTTTTTCTTCCCGCCCGGACAACCTATTCATCGCCGGCGGCGCGCCGATGGGCGTGGCGGCCACCCTGTCGCTGGACAGCAAGACCGGCAAAACCTACGACGTGCGCTTCAAGGACGCCCTCCCCGTGCAGGCCAGCGACGTCAAAAGCCTGGCCAGCAGCCTCGAGAAAGCCTTTCCCGCACTCAAGCAGGTCAGGCACGATGACCGTCCCGTCGCCGAACGTCTGACCGCATTGCACACCCAATACGGCAGACAGGCCGCGCAGAATGACGCCCAGCATGCGGCGCTCATGAGCCTGGCCCAGACCCATCGTCAGCAAGACGCCAACGCACAGGGCTCGGCCCTGATGTCGCTGATGGACATGGTGGTCAAGCACAACAACGTCAATCGCATCGACCAGAAGGCCTTGAGCAAGCGCGGTATTGACGTGGTCAAGGAGATGCTCGGCCGCGACGCCAACCCGGGTAATGCCGAACGTATCCATCAAATGATGAACGATGACCCGCAACTCAAGGCCCTGCTCGATGAGCTGAAAAGTTCGCAGGGCACGACTCGGGCCGAGATCAAGCTGGAAGTCACCGACACGCTCAAGCAAAGCATCGAAGACAATGCGATCGGTGGCAGGCTGACCAGCGAAGGCTTGAAGAATCAGCTGTCGAACCGCGACAACCTGCGGATCAAGAGCATTGCGGTGTTTCGCTCCGCCGCCAAGGACGATTCGCTGGGGGTGCCGCTGCCGTATGTCAGCTACAAAAGCGGCAGCAGCCTGGCCATTGAGCGCCTGATGGGCGAGCTGACGTTCGAATACGGCGCTGATCAGTTGAACCCGAAGAAAGTCACCGCCGACGGCGCTATCGCCGATCGTGGCGACACCACCTCGGCGCAGGAAATGGCCGCCGACAACTACGGCGTATTCCGGCCACGCTGATGGCCACGCTCCCGATCACTTGAATCGACACTGACCTGAAGGAAGCCGAAATGAGCATTGCCAACCTACTGATCGACGCGCTGGGCCGACAACTGGGCAGCGCCCTGCAACTGGAAAACGGCGTGTGCGCCTTGTTCGATCAGGATCGTGAAGTCGTCATCATTGAAATCCCGCCCGCCGGCGATGTGGCGGTTCTGCACCGCAAACTGGCCCTACTCCCCGCCACCGGCTTGCACGAACACCTGCTGCGCCTGAATTTCGATACAAAAGCCATGAGCGGCTGCTGGCTGGCCCTCGACGAACGCTCGGACGTGCGGCTATGCACCGAGCTGCCACTGGACAGCCTGGACGAGGTGTCTTTTGTGCATTGGGTGCAGGGGTTCGTCAAACAGACCCAGGACATTCCACGCCTGTTGCGGGTACACACGGCCCCCGCTGCGGCGCGGCGCGTGGTCTGAGGTTGAAAAGCGCAACCCGCGCACAAAACGTGGCGAACCCCATCAACATGACGCTTTTCGCCATCCGCGCGGCGCATCCAAAACTTGCTGGAATGCCATCTCTCTACGATTCTGTACACACGGCCCGACTCACGCGGCCGCGCTCACAAATACGCGCCGGAGAGGCCAGCATGACGACCGTAGCCGAACTACTGAAACTCAAAGAAACGCATCACGGGGAAGTTCATACCGTAAGACCCGACCAAATGGTTATCGACGCGATCAAGCTGATGGCCGAGAAAAACATCGGGGCCGTACCGGTGGTCAGGGATGGCAAAGTGGTCGGGATCGTCAGCGAACGCGACTACGCCCGCAAGATGGAGCTGGCAGGACGCGCCTCGGTCGGCACGCCCATCAGCGAAATCATGACCCACGAGGTCAAGACCATCACCCCGCAACACAAAGTCGATGAATGCATGGGCATCATGACCAATGGCCGCCTGCGTCACCTGCCAGTGGTGGAAAACGGCGAGCTGGTGGGGCTGTTATCCATTGGTGACCTGGTCAAGGAAGCCATCGCCGAACAGGCCCGGCTGATCGATAAAATGCAGGAATACATTCGCGGCGAGAGTTATTGAGCCGGGCGCGGCCCACACCTGCGATTTTTTTTAGACGTGGTCTGTGGGAGCGACTTCATTCGCGAAAAAGGTGCCCGGGACGCACATGCATCACCGGTACCAGCCTCTCGCAGATGAACTCACTCCCACAGGTTGTGAGCTGCCGACGCTTTTTCGGGCATCACTGCACCGGCAGGAAATTCAGGAACAACAGGCTCTGGGCATAGTTGAGGCCAATGCGCCGGTAACGCTCGTCGAGCATCTGGGTCAGCAAGTCCAGCCGCGCCACGATCTTGCCAAATTCGGTGGCAAAGCTCAGGTTGCTGCCCTCCTCCGAAATCTCGTTGGAAAACAGCATGAGCTCGCCATTGGCGTTCTGCCGCTGGCTCAACAGCCATGTCGCCTTCTCGATATTGCGCGCGGCGTTGCTGACGAATTTCGGGTTGATCTGGTCGGTCATGTAAAACTCCAGCCGTCCCCCGTGAGCGGTGACCAGCATGCTGCCGATGGCATAGATGAAGGCGCCGACACGATCGCCGAGAAACTCGGGGCTCAGGGCGTAGCTCAATGCAGCAAGATCACGACGATTACCCAATTGCGGCAATGGTTTTTGCTGTTCGATGGCCTGACGCACGTTGCGCTCGGCCGAGCGGGCATCGACGAAGCCGGATTTGCGCCACTCGGCAGGGTTGCGCAGATACAGCTTGTTCATCAGCAGGTACAGGCTCTCCAGGTTGTCCTGCATCGCCAGCGTGGCCATGCGGTCGACGCTGGTCTGAAAGAACTCCTGAGGCCGTGTTTCGCTGAACTGCGTGGCCATGTCCTTCCCGTCCTGACGCGTGCAACCGACCATACCCAGTGCCAACAGGCACAGCGCAAGTCCTGCGCGAACCGTACGGCGCATGTGGAAACAAGAGGAAACAGAAACCATCGATCTAACGCTTCAACGAACTGGATCCCGCGTGGATCGCGGTGTCCCGGCCATGCATAGAGCGGCAAATCGGCAAAAAGTGCGATGAGCGGCTGAAATGTCCCACAGATGTTGGGGGAAATCAGGTAACCATCTTCCCACTAAGCGCGTGAGGATTTGACGCCGCCGTCGCCTTTCACCAAGCTAGCCGCCTTCACTTGTTTTCAGGAACACCCCGCGTGATGACCCCAAGCCTGCACTGGCGCCGCTTTCTGTTCTGCCTCGTCCCCTTGATTGCCCTGCTCGCTGCCTGCGACGGCGGCGCGCCCAAGACCAAGCCCCCCGAGGCCACCACGTACGTCAGTGTCGAGTGGGACCAACTGCCAGCGGTCAACGACGTCGACCTGATGGCGGGATACAACAGCTGGTTCTCTGCCTGCAAACGTCTGGCGAAGGACCCGGTGTGGGGCGCCACCTGCGCCCAGGCCGCGCAAGTGCCACAGAATCCCGCTGCGGTGCGCGACTTCCTCAAGAACCAGCTACAGGTCTACAGCCTGCGTTCCTCCGAGCACGGCGCAAACGGCCTGATCACCGGCTATTACGAGCCCATCTATAAAGGCAGCGAGCAGCACAACGATCAGCACCCGGTGGCGATCTATGGCGTGCCGGATGATTTGATCATCGTCAATCTCGACAGCATCTACCCCGAACTCAAAGGCAAGCGCCTGCGCGGTCGTCTCGATGGTCGCGTGCTGCGCCCCTATGACGACGCCGCCACCATCGGCGAAAAAGGCGTTAATGCCCCGGTGCTCGCGTGGCTGGAAAACCCCATCGACCTGCAGTTCCTGCAGATCCAGGGGTCGGGGCGCGTTCAGCTGGAAAGCGGTCGCCAATTGCGCATTGCCTACGCCGATCAGAACGGCCACCCGTACAAACCCGTGGGCCGCTGGCTGGTGGAACAGGGTCAGCTGACCAAGGACGAAGTGTCCATGGGCCGGATTCGCGACTGGGCCATCGCCCATCCTGATCGCGTGCACGAACTACTGGGCAGCAACCCCAGCTACGTGTTCTTCACCCTGCGCCCCGACAGCAATGAAGGCCCGCGCGGTTCGCTCAACGTACCGCTGACCGCAGGCTACAGCGTGGCTATCGACCGCAAGGTCATCCCGCTGGGTAGCCTGCTGTGGCTGTCCTCGACCCGCCCGGACGGCACGCCTCTGGTGCGCCCGGTCGCGGCACAAGACACCGGCGGTGCCATCGCCGGCGAGGTGCGTGCCGACATGTTCTGGGGCACCGGCGATGCTGCGGGCGAATTGGCCGGTAACATGAAGCAACAAGGACAGATCTGGATGCTGTGGCCAAAAGGCGCCGCTTTGCCAGACGCCAAACCAAAAGCTGAACCCAAAGGCTGACTCCTAAGCTGACCCAAGGACCCTTCGCAGCATGAGTACAGAGGTGATTGCCGCTGAACAGGTAACGTTGACCGGCAGTAGCGTGGTGTTGATACCCTTGCAGACCGACCACGCCGAGCCCTTGCTGCAAGCCGCTGAAGATGGCGAGCTGTGGAACATGAAGGTCACGGTCATCCCCGGCCCCACAACGGTTGCGCAGTACATCGCCACGGCGCTCGCAGGACGTGAATCAGGGACTGTCATGCCGTTTGCCATCGTTCGTCGCGACACCGGGCGGATCGTCGGTAGCACACGCTTCTGGAAGATCGACCGCAAGAACCGCAAGCTGGAAATCGGCCACACCTGGCTGAGTCAGTCGGTGCAGCGCTCGGGGCTGAACACCGAGATGAAATACCTCCTGCTGGAATACGCCTTCGAGGCCATGAAGTGCCTGCGGGTGCAATTCACCACGGACGAACTCAACGAAAAGTCTCGCGCCGCCATCCTGCGGATCGGCGCGAAGCAGGAAGGCATCGTGCGTCACGAACGCATCATGCCGGACGGGCGCAAGCGCAACTCGGTGCGCTTCAGCATCATTGATGACGAGTGGCCAGAGGTGAAGGCGATGCTGAGCGCGAAGATGGCGCGCTTCGGTGGATAGCCATGCTTCACCATGTCGCCGGACCAATGGCCTGAAAAACCTTGTCCGGATCGCGTGGGCAGGCATAATCGCTCAATCTATTGCCAGCAGTGAGTAATCAGGCTTTGAAACGTGCGACATCCTGCTCAGATCCCGCCATGGCCAGCAGCTGCGCTAACGGCTCGGTGCGTCGCGCCTCCCGCCGCTTGGGACAGATCTATGATGAAGCCTTTCTGTCCTGCGGCCTGAAGGCCACTCAGTATTCGCTGCTGTCGCAAATCGCCCGCAGTGATGAGCCCCGTATGCGCGATCTGGCCCAGGCCTTGGTTATGGACCTCTCGGCCCTGGGTCACACCCTCAAGCCTTTGGTGCGTGACGGGCTCGTCGAACTGCAGATCGATGAAACCGACCGTCGAAGCCGCCGAGTGCTGCTGACCGAAGTCGGCCAGCAGAAATACAGGGAAGCGCGCAAGATTTCCGAGCGCGTCTCCCAGGTGTTCGACAAGACTTTCGGCGCTGAAGAGACCGTGAAACTGCGCCAGGCGCTGGACTTCATCGCCTCGGAAGAATTCGCCCAATCACTGCTGGGCCAGCTGCAGATTAGCCAGGCCTGATTCGCAAAGCGGTCTTGAGGCCTGACTTCTTTAAAAACTGCGCACGATGTATGTGAGCAACGCTCTACGTGAGTTCTGGAGACGACTGCCCCATCGGCCTGCCAGCAGGTGCATCAGTCATCGGTCATCATCGGGCGCGCCACCGGCATCCGGCTCCGGAAAAAGTGTGTCGATTGTGTGTCGGTGAGGCACACGATCCGGCGCCATAGCGGCAGACTCGGCAAGCTTCGTTGCCATCTCCCAATGCCGCGATTGCTGCCCCTCGGGCCGTCCCTCTGTCTCCCAGATCAGTTGCGCCAGTTGACGAACCGCCTCCTCGTCGACACTCATGCATGCCCCCCTTCGATACTTCAATAAATCCCTCAGCACCAGACCAGCTCGCCGCCCGCCTGCCGATGCCACACAGGACGCGTTCCAGCCGCACCAATCACTGACACGCCCATCACGAGGGTAGCCCATACGCGTACCCTCGCCTCGCGTGTACACGTGCGAAAGCCAGAACCGCCCGCCAGCACCCCGCCGCATGGTTGGAATACCACGACCGCGCATGACCCCGCCCTCCTCACGCCCTGCGATTGAGCAACAAACTGGCCAGAATGCCCACACCCGCCGCGGCGCCCAACGCAACCCAGGGATTGGCCGTGACGTAGCTGCGGGCAGTCGACACCACGCGAGTGACCGGCGGCACCACGGCTGACTCCGTCGAAACCGCCTCCGCCCGTTTCAAAAACTCGGTCAGCCGCTCGCGCGCCAGTGCCGTCCTGTCTTCACGTAGCACATCCCCCGCCGCGAGCAACGCGTTGGTTTCATCGATAAACGTGTTCAGCTGGGCGCGCGTTTTCTCATAGAGATCGTCGCTTAAGGATTCGCTCATGTCTTTGATCATCTGAGTCATGGAGAAAACACCGAATTGGGGTAATCGAACTCGGTTGACCCGACCTTGACGACATGAGTTCCAAGCGTTTTTACGCAGGCAAACACTCGGAAAGGACGATCTCGGGAAGTGAACTGGATGGTGGTTTCCAGATAGCCACGCATGAAAAAGCCCAACCTGAAAAGATTGGGCTAAGTCATTGAAAAATATGGTCGGGACGGAGTGATTCGAACACTCGACCCCTAGCACCCCATGCTTGAATGGTGCTCTGAAAGGCAATAAAACCGGTACATTGGATAGGCGCCCACTGCAAACGATGCCTAACCGTGCTGTACCGAAATTTACAGATCCCCGCAAAAGTCCCTACACAGTTTTGACTTAAAACTCCCTTCCTCCGGCGTTCTGCCGACGTTACCACTCACCACAATGCGCAACTCGTCACCCAAGCTGGCCTTCGAACGGCCTTCTCGATTACTGTATATACAAACAGTATTCGAGCCTTGCCATGCCTCCACCAACCCGAGATGAAATGCTTGCCCAATGGCATCACCGCCTGAACAACCATGAGGGATGGAGGAACCAGAGCAGTCAGTACAGCTGCCTCATGAGCTCCGCCGACTACATGCTGCGCGTTGGCCTGATCGATGCCTTTGAACGTTTCGAGCTCGTCGAGCTGTTGACCGGCGCCTACTGCCACTTCAGCGAGGAATTCCCGCAGGAATGGATGCACCCCGCATCTGACTATGACGTCTACAACCAGGCTGGCAGCTTCGTTGGGTACATCAACGGGAACCGGTATTTCCTCGGACCTCCCGAAAAGTCTTTTGGCCCGAGCCACTTCTTCGCGCAGTTTAGCCGTGACGACCCTGAACGCCGCATCTGGACGGCCACCTATCAGAGCTATGGCGTGATCCGGGACCGCTACATTTACACCGAGACGGGGCAGAAGCTTGCCCTGGTAGAAAGGAATCGCAACTTCCAAGACGGCCTACGCCAGCGGCTGGACGATCCAGACGCTTACCGCGCGCTGCTGGACGCTTCGATTCTGGCGCTTGAGTCGGGTGATATGCCGACCTTCGTGGCGCTGCGGGAAAAGGAGCTGTTCTCCATTTTTACCCTATGCCTGAAGTGCTGCGATCGGTTCGACCTGCGCGAGGATTGCGAAGCATGCGCTGGTCAGGGCTTTATAGAGGACCCAAATTGTCCGAGCAGACTTCCTTCGGCCTTTATCCAATCTGCAGGAACGCCACAACAGGAAGTCACACCAGAGATCGCCAAGGAGTGCTGCCGGCCGACGGAGGAATTCACTTGGTTCGAGGTGAGCAAGGATGTGGGGAATGTGCGGAATCAGGGCGAGTGGCTGATCGTGCCGCTCAAGGAGGAGTAGGCACGCTCACAGGCGAATCCCGCCCGACGACTTGCGTCAAGCGCTGCTGCCAACTGGCCCGCATGCTCATCAGCTTCTGTGCGCAACTGGGCGAGCAGATCGGTAAGGTCGTCAATTGTCTTGCCTCTTGCGGCAAGGCGGGTACTGAGGGTGGCTCGATCGGCAAGCAACTGGCTGGTTTGTTTGCGCAGGCTGTCACCAGCAGCAAGCAGCTCAGCAGCATGAGCGTCGTCTTTCTGTTTCTGGTCGGCTGCATCTTGGCGCACCTGGTCAATATCGCGTTGGCGTTGCTGTTCGGTTTCTCTGGCTTTCTCGCTGGCCTTCTCGGCGGCCAAGGCGATCCCGTTCTGGTATTTGGCGAACTCGGTGCGCACATCGGCGAGCTGCAGGGTTTGGTGGACCAGTCCAGCCGTCAAAGCGACCACCAACGCCACAACGGCCCACGCCCAGGCGGGCACAAGCTTCAGGACCTCGATCATGCTTTGCTCAGGAACAAGGCTTGCTCGGCAGCCCTGCGCTTGGTCAAACCTGGCATTTCCTTACCCGCCGCCTTATTCCAGCGCGGGAATTGGGCGGCTGCACCGGCATAATCACCAGCGTTCAGCAGTTTGAGCAGAGTCGATGACGCCAGATTGGCCGCGCCAAGGTTGTAGACGAAGCTCATCAGAGCATCCCACTGGTTTTGAGTTACCGGCACTTTTACCAGGCCGGCAAGCTCAGGCTCGAATCGCGCGACGTCAGCTTTCAGATACTGATCAGCCTGGTCGACAGTGATCCGCATGCCCTGCTTGACGCCCCGCGTCGTGCCATAGCCGATCGTCCACGGTTCACTGCCGGTCGCTGGGTCGGGGTAGGCAGTCAGGCGCAGGCCTTCGGCTGACTTAATGAGGGCCAACCCCTCTTGAGATGTGCGCATTCACTTTCTCCAGGCAAAAAAATACCCGCTTGAGGGCGGGCAGGGATCGGTTTGGATTGATCGTCATTTCTTCTGACGAATGACACTGCTCA
>NZ_JBWKWB010000045.1:0-23694 GCF_059421985.1 Pseudomonas sp. GW821-FHT02A11 | reverse complement strand
GCTTGAAGGCTGGAGTGTATTTCATGGTGGGCATCCCTTTGGTTGGACAGGGTGTCCAACTTTTGGGGGTCAGTTCAGACACTTGGTTACTTGGTGTCTTTTCAAGTAACTCGCCGAAGGCGAAACAGTTCTGGCGTTAGCCAGAACCCATCAACAACAAAAAACCAACAGACTCACCCTCAAAAAAAAACCAAAAAAAATCCCCGCAGCCGGACCGCCACGAGGATTTCTTATTGCGCTTAACCCACCACCAGAACCCTTAGTTCCGGAACATGGCACCGGTCTGGATGATGTTGTTCGAACCCAGCAACTGGCTCACATAACGGCTCCACCGAGTGATATTGGCGGGCCCTACAAACACCACATCCTGGGCCGCCAGCTCGAAACCCTTGGCCAAGACATAAGCGGTCGGTTTCTTGGCATTGAGGTGATACACGGTCGCCGCGTGGGTCGCGTCCTGCGCCCTGATCACGTACACCGCCTCGCCGTCTGCCGCGTCCGGGCTCAAACCGCCGGATGTGCCGAGGGCTTCAAGCAGCGTCACGCTGGTGGTGCTGAACGAAATCACCTGAGGGCGCTGAACCTCGCCCAACACGTAGATCTTGTTCTTCGAGTTGCTGTTCAAGTGCAGGTAGTCGCCGTCCTTGAGGTAGATCTTGCTCAGCTGCGAATCCTTGCGGTTGAGCGAGTCGACATCGATCACGTAATCCTTGCCGTCGCGACGCAGGGTCAGGCCGGCGAGGTTGGCGTCGGTCAGGTCAAGACCGGCCTGGCTGATGGCCTGAACCAGGCTCAGCGGAATATTGGTGATCGGTTGTGGGCCAGGGGTCTTGAACGCACCGGACAGCAGGATGCGCTGGCTGTTGTAGCGCAGCACTTTCACGTCGACCTTGACCTCGGTGTACTGCGGCAGCAAGCCCATGCGCAGTTGTTCGCGGATCTGCGCGACGGTTTTGCCGGCGGCCTGGATACGACCGACATAGGGGAAAAACACTGTGCCGTCGTTCAGCACTTCCCGGCTGTTGGCGTCCAGTTGCTCCTGGGAGCCCGGGGCGGTCAGTTCCGGGTGTTCGAACACGGTGACCAGCAGGGCATCGCCCGGCCCGACCACGTATTCAGGGGTTTTGTACGTCAGCAACTCAGGAGGCAGTGGCTTGGCCAGGGCGGCAGCGGATTTCTGCTGCTGAGCCAGAGTGGCCGGGGTGATATTGACGAGAGTGACCGCCGGACCGTCCGGGTCCTTGTCGGTGACGTCGCTCAGTGACATGTATTGACCGGGGGCGAATGCGCAGCCTTGCAGAATCAGACTGGAAAGCAGCACTACCGCAAACGTTACTTTCATATGAGTGTTCCTTCTTAATCCTAAAAGGTGCGTACTGGCACCGCAGTGATTTCGTTGCATCCCTTACCAACACCGAACATCGGATTACCCTTGCTCATACACCCATGCACCTCCTGCCGAGCGCAGCTGCGCGGCCAGATTTGTTGTTATTGGCAGATGTTTTTTTTGTGTGAAGTCTTGTTCTACAGCTAGAAGGCGTTCTTGTTGACGAAGCCTTTGAAGAGCGTCAGCAGGATGATTTTCATATCCAGCCACACCGACCAGTGCTCGATGTACTGCAGGTCGAATTCCACGCGTTTCTGCATCTTGTCCAGCGTGTCGGTCTCGCCACGCCAGCCGTTGATCTGTGCCCAGCCGGTGATGCCCGGCTTGACCTTGTGTCGCAGCATGTAGCCGGACACCTGCCTGCGGTATTGTTCGTTGTGGGCCACTGCGTGAGGACGCGGGCCGACGATGGACATGTCGCCGCGCAGCACATTGAAGAATTGCGGCAGTTCGTCCAGCGAGGTGCGCCGCAGAAAGGCGCCCAAGGGGGTGATGCGGCTGTCGTTGCGCGTGGCTTGGGTTACCACGTCACCGTTTTCCTGAACGCTCATGCTGCGGAATTTCCACACCATGATCGGTCGGCCGTCGAGCCCGTAGCGGCGCTGACGAAACAGCACAGGACCCTTGGACGTGAGTTTGATCGCCAGGGCGATCACCATCAGTGGCAGGGCGATCATGCTCAGGATCAGGCTCGACAGCACGATGTCCTCGATGCGCTTGACCACGCTCCAGGCGCCGTCCATGGGCGAGTCGAAAATGCTGATGCTCGGCAGGCCGTTGATGCTCTCGCTGCGGGCATGCAGCAGTTCGAACATGAACACGTCCGGGATCACGTACACCGACGCAGTGGTGTCGCTCAAGCCCTTGATCAGCTCCTGCAATCGCGCTTGTGCGCCCAGGGTCAGGGTGATGTAGACCTTGTCGATCTTGCCGTCGCGGGCGTCCTGAATCACCGCGTCGAGATCGCCCAGTACCGGGATGCGCCGACCGATGCGCGCCAGGTCCATCTGCTCAGGCTGCTCGTCGTAAAAGCCCAGCAGGTTCAGGCCCATCCACGGCGCGCTTTCGATCGACATGGCCAGGCGTTCGCCACAGTGGCCGGTGCCGACGATGGCTACGCGACGGGTGTTGAAGCCATGGCTGCGCAAGGTGTGCAGCAGGCTGCGGATGGCCAGCCGGTAGCCGCACAGCGCCACCAGCACCGTGGCGAACCAGGCCATCTGGCCGTTATCGGCAATGTCGGCCGGCTGCAGCAGCATGTAGTCGACGAACAACAGCAGCACGAACGCCAGGCCCCAGTAGTTAGCGACTTTCAGCAGTTCGCGCAGGATGCGCTCGCCGCGCCAGGAACCGTACAGCTGGTGGTACTCGGCCAGCCAGTGGAAGGCGACCCCGGCCAGCAGGATCTGCATCCAGGCCTCGGTGCTCATCGGCGTACCGGTGAGCAGATTCACGCCGTAACCGCCGATCACGATCACCGCCAGGTCCAGCAGGCGATGGGCGACCGACAACGACGATTGATGAGCATGCAAAATGCCGCGAAGAGGTGTGCTCATGTTTTTGTGCTCGCTCAGACAGATTTGATCGGAACAACGCGGGCGGAAAGATCGCTGGGGACCAGCGTCGGTACGACCAGGCTTGGCGCCACCTGAGGCGACCGGGATTGCATGGGTTGACGGGTCTGGCGCGCGGTCAGCAGACGGAGCTCGACGAACTGGCGCATTTCAGTCTCGAAGTGTGCCTCGCTGAACCGTTCGGCGTTGCTCCGGCAGGCCTGCGCGGTAATGCGCGAGCGTTCGGCTTCAAAGGTCTCGATGGCCTCGATCAACGCAGCGACCGTCTGCTCGGGGTAGAACACGCCGGTCGGTTGCGGATGATCCAGTCCGCACACCGTTTCCAGCACGCCGCCCTTGCCAAAGGCGATCACTGGCGTGCCGCAGGCCTGGGCTTCCACCGGGCTGATGCCGAAATCCTCTTCCGCCGCAAAGACGAAACCTTTGGCATTGCGCATGTGCTCCTGGAGCACCGCGAACGGCTGGTAGCCGAGCAGGGTGATGTTGCTCGCGTGGGCGGCCGCGGCCCTGCATTTCTCCATTTCCGGGCCGTCGCCGACCACCACCAGGCGCTTGTCCGGCATGGCGGCGAAGGCCTCTATGATCATCGGCATGCGCTTGTAAGGAACCATGCGCGAGGCGGTGAAGTAGTAGTCCTGCTTGTGCTCTTGCATCGTGAAGCCGCGAGTGTCGACCGGCGGGTAGATCACCGTCGAGTCGCGCCGATAGGACTTGGTGATGCGCGCGCCGATGAAGTGCGAATTGGCGATGAAGTCGTCGACCCCGGCAGAGGTGCGCTGATCCCACATGCGCATGTAGTGCAGGATCATGCGCGCCACTTTGCCTTTGAGGCCATTGCTCAGATTGGCTTCCTTGAGGTACTGGTGCTGCAGGTCCCAGGCGTAGCGGATCGGCGAATGCACGTAGCTGATGTGCAGTTGGTCAGGGCCGCATAACACGCCTTTGGCGACGGCGTGGCTGCTGCTGATGATCAGGTCGTAACCGGACAGGTCCAGTTGCTCGATGGCCATGGGCATCAGCGGCAGGTAACGCTGGTATTTGGTGCGGGCCTTGGGCAGGCGCTGGATGAACGTGGTGGTGGCCACCTTGCCGCCCAGATGCGCGCGGTCCTGGTCGCTGAGAAAGTCGATGACGGAAAACAGATCCGCCTCGGGCCAGATGTTGATCAGGGATGCCAAAACCTTTTCGGCACCGGCGTACGTCACCAGCCAGTCGTGGACAATTGCGATTTTCATTGGAGTTCTCTGCAGTAACGGCTCGGAAAGTCCTGCAATTCGAGCGAAGCTCGCCAGGACTGGAGCGGTTTTGATTGCGCATGCCGACTTCAAGCGTTTACTGGCTGCGTCCGTGCTTTGCGGTTGTTGAGGCGTTTGCCCAGCTGGATAAAAGGCGATTCGATGCAGTGAAAACACACGTGCGCGGCACCCAGGGTCAGCAGCGTGGCAAACACCGCCACCACCAGCGCCCCTGCGCCAGTGTTGCTCAGCAACCACTCGCTGAGCATGGCCACCGAAGGGTGCAGCAGGTACAGCGAGTAACTCACCGCGCCCAGCCAGACCAGTGCCGGATGGTCGAGGCGCACGCTGCGGGTCAGCACCAGGAAGCTGCTGATGGCCACCGCGTAGGTGAAGCAGTAACGGCCCCAGGTTTCGCCGTTGCCCATGTCCTTGTTGTAAGCCATGAACAGCGTGGGCGGCAGGAGCACGACAAAGGCGATCAACAGCATCTTCAGGTTGCGGGTCAACTCTTTGCTGTGTTCGGCCAAAAGCCACTGGCGCCAGACCGAACCGAAGAACATCAACGACAGTGCCAACGGCAGGGCCACGGGCAGCTTGCGTTCACTTACCGCGCGAACCACGCCCATGGCCAGGGCCATGAGCAGGAATGCCAGGGAGCAGCGCGCGCGAAAGGTCTGGTCGTAGAGCTTGCCGCTGATGAACAGCGCCAGGCACAGGCCGTAGAACACCAGTTCGATGAACAGCGTCCAGTACAGGCCGATGACATCGTCAAAACCCAGCGCCGCCTGCACCATCGTCACGTTGGCGGCGATCTGTGCCAGCGAGGGCAGCGGCGCGCCGGTGAGCTTGAGGACCGCCACGAACAGCAGCAGCGACACCCAGTACGCCGGGTACAGTCGCATGAAGCGCGACACCAGAAACCGCTGCGCGCCGTCGGGGCCGGGCTTGAGACTGTAGGGGATCACCACGCCACTGATCATGAAAAACCACAGCACGCCCAGTTTGCCGGGATCGATCAGGTAGTCGAACACCCAGACATGACCGACGACCGGCAGGTACAGGTGGGTGAACACCACCAGCAGCGCAGCGATGCCACGCATCGCGTCGAGATAGGCCAAACGTTTCATGGACGAGCCTCAAAGCTTGCTGGAGGATTCACGACGCAGCGCGTCAGCGCCGGTACTGGTACGGCGGTCCTTGGGGCGATTGAGCAAGATGTCGATACGTTGCGACACGCGGCGTGCCGACTCGTCCCAGGAAAACCGTGCCACGTTGTTCAAGCCACGCCGACGCAAGGACTGGCGCAACGGCAGGTCGGTGAGTATGCGCTCCATCGCCGCAGCCATATGGGTGATGTCCATCGGGTCGAAGTACAAGGCGCTGGCCTGCAGCACTTCAGGGATCGACGCTGCGTTGGCCGCCAGCACCGGGCAGCCACAGGCTTGCGCTTCCAGCGGCGGGATGCCGAAACCTTCGTACAGCGAAGGGAACACGAACGCCGTGGCGCCCTGGTATTGCTCGATCAGTTCGTCATCGCTCAGGCGACCGAGAAAGCGGATGCGCGAATCGCGGCTGGCCAGGCGTTGCAGATTGTCATCGGCGAACACGTCGCTGGCCCCGCCGACGATGCGAAGCTGCACATCGTCGTGATTGCGCAGCATCAAAAACGCTTGAATCATGCGACTGAAATTCTTGTGCGCGCTCGGCGAGGACACCGCCAACAGGTAGTCGGGCGAATCCTTGCTCGGCGGGGCCGGTTGGAAGGCGCCACTGACCGCGTTGGGCACCACGAAAATCTGCTTTTCGGGGTAGTTGTAGAACTGCGAAATCTCGCCCTTGGAGAAGTTGCTGACCGTCAGCAACGCCTTGATGCGCGAGAGCATGATCGGCGTCATGGTCCGGTACAGCAGGCGAAACAGGCGGGTGTAGCTTTCCGGATGGCGCACGTAGGTGACGTCATGGTGGGTGGCGATCTGGTTGCGGTAGAACAGCGGCGCGGTGCTGCACAGCGACACCAGCAGCGGGTTGCCGTGGCGGCGCAGGTACAGCGGCAAGTCCAGTTGTTCCCACAGATGGCCGCTGTGGCGACCGAAACATTGCACGTCCAGCGCGCGGGCGCTGTCGTGCATCTTGATACCGTGAGGCGAGACAAAGACAACGTCGTCGCGCAACTGCTTGAGTGCCAGGCAGGTCTGTTCCGCGAAGCGCTGAACGCCGCGCAGTTCCTGCGTCAGAAAGCGTGCATTGATCACAATCATTGTGGTCGACCTGTGAAGAGATGAGGGGGTCGTGAGTCCGAAGCTCAAGCCTGAATGGGCGGCTGACGCGGTAGCTTTCTGTGGGAGCGGATTCATTCGCGAGACGGTTGTACATCCGACAGAAATGTTTCGGATGTCCCGTCCTCTCGCGATTGAATTCGCTCCCACAGGGGGATCTGCGTTTCAAGCAGAACCATCGGTGTGTTGGTAATCCGGGAGCGACCTGTAACGAGGTCACGAATCAGGGCAAGGCAAACAGGGCAGGGCGGGTGCCCAGCGTGATTATTTTTGGATACTCGTCGATCGGTACTTGTGCCGAGCAACGTCCATCGTTGCAGTTCCACGCAATGCCGCTGTCGACCACGCCGTTCTGCGGCTCGCGGGTGTCGATGTATTGCACGTTGCCGTGCAGCACGCTGCTGGCATCGATCTTGATCGAGCGCGGCAGCCCTGCGGTCCAGGCGACCATGATCTGGTCCGACCCTCGGGCAAAACGCAGCAGGTACTGCGAGTCGATCTCGCGGCTCTTTTCGGCGTCGTAGCGGAACTGATGCAGCGTCGGGCTGATGGCTTTGAGTGTCAGGTAAGCCTGCTTGATGCTCAGGTCCTGATTGAGCAGCCCGAAATTCTGTTCGGGGTCGGTGGCATCGGGGCCGTCGTTGAGCAACCCGTTCCACCACATGCCCTTGATGTTGGGCACGGTCTGGGCGAGGAAGAAACTGCGCGCCAGAAAGGCCGCCTGGGTTTTTTCGTCCCCGCCACAGCGTCCGTCGTTGCTGGGCCAGCCCATTTCGGTCAGGTACAGCGGTACGGCGGTCTTGTTTTTGGTCTTTTCCTTGAGGTCTTCGTTGATCCTTCGTAGCCACGCGATCCAGCTTTCCGGGGTGTTGCGCTCGTCGGCCCGGCAGTGCACGTAAGGGTGCAGCGACAGGCCGTCGACATGGTTGAGGATGCCCGACTCCACCAGCCGGTCGGCAAAGCCCAGGTCCATGCCCTGGCTGGTCACGGCGCCCGCCAGGATCACCATGGGGCGCTGATTGGTGCGAATGCGTTTGGCGGCTTCTTCGATGAGGACGCTGTAATCCCGCGCGAAATTCGGGTCCACGGGGTTTTCCCGGTCCCACTCGTTCCAGATTTCGTAGAAGTCCACGCTGTCGGTCAGTTGCCGGGTCACGAAGCTGACGTAGTTGGCGTAGGCCTCGCGTACCAGCGGTTTACGCGGTTTGGCGTAGTTGTCGTAAAACGGGTTGCCGTAGCCGAGCACCAGCAAAGGCCGCAAGTGATGTTCCTGGGCCTTGCCGAGGTAGGCCTGCCATGCCGGTTCGATTCTCATTAAACCTCGTCGGGGCTCGGCGCTGGACCAATAGGCGTCGTCGCGCACCGAATCCACACCCGCCGCTTCGAGCAACTGCAACGCCTTGGCCGAGGGTGTGTTTCTGTTCATCAGATGGGTGTCGACGCCGATGATGAAGCCGTCGTCGGCCATGGCTGATCCGCTGATGACCAAACCCAGTAGAAGAACCGAAAGGCGTCGTCGTAACCTCGTCAGGCGCGTGATGGGCATGGCTTGTCTCAGTGAAGAGGCACGGTCCGGAGCGCTTGCTCAGGTAGGTCTCGGGCCGTCGGCAAGTGGGATCACGTTTACAGTTGCAGCCCCCATCGTCTCAGACGGGATGAGGCAAGACTGTTGGGCCGCGATGCACGGTGTTGTCCAGTAACGTCTGGGCGAAGATGCTTTCATAGCTGTCCAGCATCAGCTCCAGGTTCAACAGTGCTGCGACACTGACCCGCGCCTGGCGGCTCAACCGGTTCAGCAGCTCGGGTTGCTGATGCAGCCTGAGCATGGCGTGGCCCAGCGAGTCCGGATCATCCGGACTGCACAGAAGGCCATTGAGCGCGTCCTGGATGATCTCGGGCAACCCGCCCATGCGGCTGGCGATCACCGGCACCGAGTGCGCGCACGCCTCGACGGCGACCATGCCGAAAGGCTCGTTCCACAGGGACGGCACCACCGCCACGTCGATCTGGCTGTAGAACGCTTCAGGCTTCTGGTAGCCGACGAAACTGACGTTCGGCGAAGTGGCCAGGGCCTTGAACGCGGCCTCATCGCTTGCCTGTCCACGCCCGGCAATCTGCAGGGTGGCGTCGAAGGGCAGGCGCTGAAACTGTTCGATGAGCCAGCGTACGCCTTTCTGCTCGGACAGGGTGCCCATATAGCCAAAACGCAGTGGCGCCTTTTTCAGGGTCGGGTCCAGCTCGCGCTGCGTGTACGGCGAGTTGTGCACCGCGGCATAGGGGCTGGCGTTGTGCACCACGTATCCCTTGGCTGCGTTGAAGTAGCCACGCTTTTGCAGCTTGTCGAGGATGAACTGGCTGACCCCGACCACCGTGGACACCTGCGCCGAACGCGCATCGTGCCCCTTGCGAAACGACTGGCAACTGCCACATGGCTGCTGGCAGCACTGGCCGCGCTTGAACATGTTGCTGCTGGGGCACATCAGGTACATGTCGTGCAGCACCTGAACGATCGGCAATTGCGCCGCGCTGATTTCATCCCACACCGACACCGACCAGCCGGCCAGGTTGTGGCACACCACCAGTTGCGGCTGCTCGAGCTTGATCACCTCTTTCACGTAACTGCGCATTGCGCCGTTGTAGCGGTCGCGCAGGTGCCAGCCCAACCGGGCCAGGCGCCCCGGACGCTGTGCGCCGAACTGCCAATAGAAGTTATGAAGCCCTGCGCGGTAGACCTTCACACCATTGACCGTTTCGGTCGCAAGCCCCGCGTCTGGACCGGTCACCAGCACGCTGACCTGGCAGCCGCGTTGTTGCAGGCCTTCGACGGTGCGCTGAAGAATGATCTCCGCGCCGCCGCCGATGTGGGGTGAGTACAGACTGCTGATGAACAGGATTTTCATAGTGGATACGACTGATTCAGACCCAGTACGCCGGACTCACCGTCACGGATGGCTTTTTCGATCAGGCTCAGGCGCTCTTCGGCGCCGCGCCGCTTGGCGATCAGCCGCAGCAGGCGGAAGAACACCCAGCGGTTGAGGCTGTACAGCAGCGATGAGTTGGCCCAGACGTTCTTGTCGAACCAGGCCTGATTACGCGCACCGTAGTAGGCGCGCAGGTCCGAGCCGCCGAGCAGGAAGCTCTCGTAGATGTTGTTGGTGCGCGCCTTGATGTTCCAGGAGTTCTCCAGGTCGTCGAGCACCGCCTCGGGCACCAGAAAGATCCGCCCGCCACCTGCGGTAATGCGCCAGGTGTATTCGCTGTCATCGGCGTAAAGCATCAGGGCGTCCAGCGGCAGGCCGATCCTGCGGTACAGGTTGCGATGGGCGAGCAAACCGCCGTAGGTGGCGAAGGGCAATTCCACCATCGAGAGCGGGCCGGTGGCCTGCGGCGCGCCCCATGGCAACCGGCGCCAGATCTTGTAAGGCAGCTGGGCAATGTGAAAACCGAAGAAACTGGAACGGCGCTGGATGGCAAAACGCTTCGGCACCCCGGCGGCGATGTCGGCCTGATGGGTCGGGCGAAAGCCCAGTACGGCGGCTTTTTCTTCACCGTCGATCAGCTTGCGTTCTTCCAGCACCCGGTGCAGCGCGGCGATGGCATTGATGGTCGGCGCGTTGTCGTCGTCCATCAGCCAGATGTGCTCGGCCCCCGCATCCAGCGCAGCCTGGATCCCCACCGAATAGCCGCGCGCGGAGCCAGTGTTTTCGTGCATGTAGATCACGCTGACCTGACCCGGCCAGGTACGCCGCAGGGTGTCCAGCGGCGATGTCGAGGCGTTGCTGACGATGATCACCCGATCGATCAGCGGGCTTTCCAGCGAGCGGCTGACCAGCGTGTGCAGGTAGTTAAAACGGTCACCATAGGTGAGCGTCACCAGAGTCGTTTTTGAAGTCATGGTGAGTTCCGGGCGAAGGAGAGCGAGGGCGCTGGGCGAAATGCTCAGCACTCATAAACGAAGTCAGGGGTGTTGCCGAACGCAGGCTGTCTACTGTGGGAGCGAATTCATTCGCGATGCGGTTTCATATCCGACAGATCTGCATCGGATGTACCGCCCTGTCGCGAATCAATTCGCTCCCACAGGGGTATGCGTCCCACAGAGGTAGGCGGGCTACTAGCTCACCCGCACTTCCATCCGCGAAAGGCTGCTCACCGGCAGGGTCACTTTCTGGTCGCGGTGCAGCAGGTTGAGCAGGATCACCGCGCGTTCATCGCCATCGGCAGCGAGGAAGATCGCTTCGATGTCGTTGAAACCGTCGGCGGTGATGCGCACGGCCTCGCCTTGCTGGAACGTCACTTTGGGCGCCGGAGCCTGCAGGCGGGCGCGGATCTGTTCGATCAGCTCGTCCTGGACCGGAATCGGCATGCCGCCAAATGTCACGATGCGCGCCACGCCGCGGGTCGAGCGGATCGGGTACCAGTTATCGTTCGTCTGATCCATGCGGATGAACAGGTAGCCGGGGAACAGCTCCTCTTCAGCCAGGCCCCGGGAGCCGCGTTTTTTCTCGCCATGCTTGACCGGGCGGTAGCATTCGAAGCTTTGGCGCTGCAGGTGCTCTTGCGCGCGGGCTTCCTGGCGGGGCTTGGTTTGAATCAGGTACCAGCGCGCTGGGTTATTCGAGGTGCTGACGGCTTGAGACATCATTGATCACTCCACTGCAATCCGGTTCGACAGAGTTGATACAAGCTCAGGGTGGTGCGTCATTCCGGCCAGCATTCCGGGCTCGGCTTCGGCTGCGGGCGGGTGTTTGTCCAATCGATAGTGCGTCAACATCTGTTGGACCTGCTCGACGCAGTTGAACATCAATACGTCGATGATCGACAGATTGGCGACGAAAGGTTGGCTGAACTGCCGGTACTCCACCGGGTTCATCCGGAAGAACCGCACCAGCAGGCGGTTACGCGCAAAGTGGTCACGGTCGTATACCACCGAACCGCCTTCGGGCGTAATGAATGTCGTCGCTTCGAAGGTGTGGGCAATGCGGATGATGCGCTCCTGCTTGTCGGTGGGGCTGCCCAGAATCAGATCGGAGCTGCGCATGATCGGCGTGACGATGTGCAGGTAGGCGCACAGTTCACGTAGCGCGTGTTCGGCGTACAGCGCGATGTTTTGTTGTGGAAAGCGAATCAACCGCTCGACCAGCGGCATGATCTGGGCGAAGTAGGGCGCGTGACGGTAACTCTCGGTCATCAGCGCAATCAGCCTTTCGGCTTCTTCGGGAAAGTGATCGCACAGCTGACGCTGATTGATCTGCAACTCGAAGCGGTCCTTTTTCAGCGGGAAGCTGATCAGCCGGGCTTCATTGTTGTGCAGGATGCGGTTGCGATTGACCCAGCCGGAGCGCACGTACTGCAGGTCGTCTCCCAGGACGAAGACATCGGCAGCGGCGATCAGTTGAAAGTAACCCAGATAGGGAAAGAGGTAGGGTTGCATCACTGCAATGGTCCTGGCCATGAACGTCTCCTTTACTGCGAGTGCTTCATGCCCCGCGCGAACGCGGGGCATTCGGGTTATTTGCGAACCGTCGTGTAGTCATACCCATAAGCTGCGCAGTCGTAGTCGGCAGTCGAGGCCTTGCGCAGCACGCCATTGAAAATCGCGCCCTTGATCAGGATGCCGTTGTGCATCAGGCGGCGTTTGCACGCCTCGATTTCCTTGGCGGTGCTCAGCCCGAAGCGGGTGACCAGCAGGCATGTGCCCGATTGACGGCCCACCAGGGTGGCGTCGGTGACCGCCAGGATCGGCGGGGTGTCGACGATCACCAGGTCGTACAGCGGCGACAGGTCGGTGATCAACTTGTTGAAGTTGTCATGCATCAACAGCTCCGACGGGTTGGGCGCCGCGAAACCACAGGAAATGAAGTCCAGGTTGCGCACTTCGGTGTGGTTGATCACTTCCTTGCTCTTCAGCCGCGCGGCCAGGGTGTCGGACAGGCCGTGCTTGGGCGTCAGGTTGAACAGCTTGTGCAGGTAGCCTTTGCGCATGTCGGCGTCGATCAGCAGCACACGTTTGCCGGTTTGGGCAATGATCACCGCCAGGTTGCTGGAGACGAACGACTTGCCCACGCCCGGTGTCGGGCTTGAGATCATCAGCACATTGTTGCGCGCTTCGAGCATCGCGAAATGCAGGCTGGTGCGCAGGCTGCGCAGCGACTCGATGGCCAGCTCCGTCGGCGCGCTGACACTGAGCAGACGCGGTTCCTTGTTCCCCGAGCGGCTGCCAAGCTTGTCCATGCGTTCCTGCTGACGGGAGAACGGCAGCGAGGCGTACACCGGCATCCCCAGGTTTTCGATTACCTCCGGGTTGTCGACACCGCGGTAGAACGCCTGACGCACGAACACGGTGCCGACGGCGAGCAGCAGGCCGACGAGTGCGGCCACCAGCACGATGATTTTTCTCATCGGCTTGACCGGCTCTTCGACGTTGGCGTCGGCGTTGTCGATGATGCGCACGTTGCCGATGCTGCCGGCGCGAAGAATGTCCTGCTCCTGACTCTTGTCCAGCAGCAGGGTGTAGGTCTGCGAGGTGACTTGCATGTCACGGTTCAGACGCAGCAGCTCTTGCTGGGTGGCAGGCAGGGCTTCGATTTTCTTCAGCAGCGCCGCTTTCTGCGCTTCGACCTGACCGATCTGAGTCATCAGGCCGCGATAGGTCGGGTGTTCGGGCGTGTACAGGCGCTCGACGTCGACACGCTTCATTTTCAGGTCAGACAACGTGCCTTCCAGCTTGACCACCTGATCGAGCACCGATTTGGTCTCAACGCTCAGGTCGACCGATTTGGCGCCGGTCTGGAAGTTATTCAGGGCGATCTCCGACTGCTCCAGCTGCTTGCGCACGGCGGGCAGTTGCGAGCGCAGGAACTCCAGACGCTGGGCGGCTTCGGCCGAACTGCGTTCAACGTTCTGACGCACGTACAGGCGGCTGACTTCGTTGAGAATGCGTTTGGCCAATACAGGGTCAGGGTCCTGGATCGCCAGGTAGACGATTCCGGAATCCTTGCCCGCTTCGAGGATTTTCAGACGGTCCTGATAATCCAGCGCGGCGGTCAGCGTGCGTTCACGGATGACGGTGAACTCGGTGCCTGGACGGCCCCTGAGCGCAGCCACCTGAATCTTCACGCCGCTGCCTTCAACGGTCTGACCGACCGGGCCGCTGAGCAGCTTGTTGTGGTCGCTGTCATAGAGCGAGAAGTTGTCGGGCTTGTCGACGACCATGGTCATCTTGTCGCCGAGCAGCGCGTCAGGCACCTCCAGTTGGAAGATGTCGATTTTCTCGCCACCCCAGGCATAGCTGTCCAGGCCGAACATCGGCGACGCGAGTTCGCCTTCGTGCTCGGGCTTGAAAGTGCGGGCCATGTAGCCGCCGATGCCAGGCACGTATTTAGGCTTCTGGATGATGTTGAGCTTGAGGTCTTCGACGACCTTGCCCAGCACCGCGCGGGATTTGATCAGCTCGATTTCGGTGGTCGCCTGGGACACCGACAGCGGTTTGCTGCTGACTTCGGTGCGCCCCTCGATGCCGATTTTCTTTGGCTCGATCTGAATCATCGCGTTGGCCTGGAAGATTGGCGTTGCGAGGATGGCGTAGGTCAGCCCCAGCAGGACGCAGACACCGACAATCGATGCAATCATTCCTTTGTGATCGAATAGTGTGCGCAAGATAGTCGCCAAATCGATCCGGGAGTCCTGGACGTCGTCCAGGGAAGTACGGTTCATAGCGGTCATTTATCTTGGATCTCCTGACTGAAGATAAGGAAGCCAGTCGTCGACGCAACGCGAAAGCAACTCGTAGGTCTGTTCAAAGGCTAATTGGGGGCGCCGGTACGGATCGGCTATTTCCATGTCCTGTTGCCATTTGCCAATCAGAAACGTCTTGCCGCGCACCTCGGGGGCCAGCTTGAGTACGCTTTGCATCTGGCGGTGCTCCATCAGCAGGATCAGATCCGCGTCGTGGAGCATCTGCCGGTCTATCTGCCGGCTGCGGTGCCCGTGTGGGTCAACGCCGTTGGCCTGCAACACGGCCTTGGCGAACGGGTCAATGGTTGAACTGAGCATGGCGTGAGTGCCTGCCGACGAAATGGCGACGCGATCATTGCGCACGCGTTGTCGGAGCATGGCTTCGGCCATGGGGCTGCGACAGATGTTGCCGACGCAGACCACCAGCACGTTACTGAACATGACTTTTGCGCAAAGGCGTCATCAGTCTCTTGCCGATGTTGGTGCTGAAGTTCTTACCCACCTGCAACAAGGTCTGCATCTTGCGCTGGGGCGTGATGGCCGACAGCGAGTAACCCACCAGTTCCATCAGGAAGTGCTCGTAGAGCTCGTCGTTGCCCAAGCGGTTGTAGTAGTTGGCCAGCGCCCCGGAGGTTTGCAGCGCCATGTGCAGTTTTCGTTTGTCCGAACGCATGGAGAACACCCCGCCCGGATGCATGCGGTAGGCCGCAGGCTTGATCTGGCCCATGAACTTGCCCTTGCCGTAGGCACCGAGCAGTGACCACCAGACCAAGTCATTGAGCGGCGCGCCTACCAGCTCTTTGGGCAGTGAGTCGAAGACGTTGCGGAACACGGTGGTGAGCGTCGAAATCGGCCGCGCCTTCTGCAGCTCAAGCGCCGTGGCATCGCCGCGCAGCTTGCCTTGCAGCTGGATCGGGTACTCGCCGTTGATATCGAAGGGCGTCGCATCGTGGTAGGTCAGCACGTAGTCCGGGTGGTTCTCGAGAAACTCTACCTGGATCTGCAACTTGTGCGGGTCGGTCCAGTAATCGTCTCCTTCGCAGAAGGCGATGTAGCGTCCGCGGGCTACGCCGAACAGGTGCGGCACCGACGGCTTGCCTTGAGAGTACTGGTTCGTCTCGTGATAGAAGGCGCGGATCAGTGTCGGGTAACGCTCGACATATTCCGCAATGATGCGGGCGGTGCCATCGGTGGAGGCATCGTCGTTGACCAGAATCTCAACGTCGTAGGAGGTTTCCTGCATCAGAAAGCCTTCCAGCGTCTGAGCGATATAGGCTTCCTGGTTGTAGGCTGGGCAGACGATGCTGACCAGGGGCGCGGCGGACGGCGAGGTGCTCGTCTTTTTGCTAATAGCATCCATGGCTTATGCACTCAATTTGCTGAACAAGACGGAAATCTTCGTCACCAGTGGCTTGTAGCTGGCTGCTACCACCATCAGCGTGATCAGGCCACTGACGGCCAGACCCAGAAACGTGTTGAAACGGTTGTCATCGGCGATCAGGCGCAGCACCGGCTCGCTGATGGCAAGGCCTGCGGCGGTCATCACGCTGATGCGGATGATGTCGCGCAGCCACAAGCTGTGAATCCCTGGCGCCAGGCGCTGATGCACGATCATCGGCCAGATGGCGAACGACACGGCACGCAGCACGAACCAGGCAAGGGCTGCGCCCAGGGCGCCGTGGTAATGAATCGCCAGGACCATCACCGGCACCGTGATCAGCGCCGACACGACGCTGTACCAGACATGCAGGCGCATCTGCCCATAGGCGTACTGCAGGTAGAACTGAAACGCGCTGACCGCCATGATCGCGCTGCCCAGCGAGTACCACGGCAGGATCGTGCGGCTCCATTGGGCAGCCGCATCGTCACCCGACCAGGCGTACACCATTTCGTGGGCGTGCAGGGCAATCAGCGCTGCCAGCGGAAACAGAAACGTACAGACGAAGCGGTTGGCGGCCAGAAACAGCGCGTGCATGTCATCGCGACGCCCTTCGGCCATCAGCACCGTCAGGCGCGGCAGCAGCGTCTGCGCCAACGGGTTGCTGAGCATCATGATTCCGGTGGTGATCAGCGCCACCAGCGAGAAGTAACCGTACTCGTTGAGCGGCAGAAGCTCGGAGAGCAGCACCTTGTCGATCTGGGTCAGGATGATCCACAACACTGCGGTGCCGGACATGCTTGCCGCGAACGGGATGATCGGTTTGACCAGCTGCCAGTCGAAGCCGGTCAGCCAGGTGGGCGTCGGCATCTGCTGGTAGGCGCGGGCCGCGAAGATCAGGGTTTCGATCACCCCCACCAGCACCTGGAATTCAAAGAACAGCACCGGGTCGCTGGAAATCGTGCTCACCAGAAACAGCCCGCCGAAGTAGCGCAGGGTGGCGATGATGACGTTGGCGATGTTCAGCCAGGCGTGTTGTTCAAGGCCCTGAATCCCGCTTTTATAAAGCGTCGAATACAGCCGCAGGGCGATGACCAGGCCCATCAGGCCGATGCACTGAACCAGCGTCGCGGTCGACAGCTCCTTGGCGTTGAGCCAGTGCACGGCGATCCATTCGCTGCCCGCGTACATCGCCACGCAGCAGAGGCTCGCCAGTGGCACAAAAATGATCTCGAACGAGCGCAACAGGCGACCCGACAGATAATCCTGCGTGGCGGCCGTTTGCTGATGCGCCACGGCCCGCACCAGGCTGGGTGACAGGCCGGCGTCCAGCAATTGCAACCAGGCCTGCAGCACCGAGAAAAACCCGATCAGGCCATACGCCTCGGCGCCCATGTGGCCGAGGTAGAACGGCATGATCAGAATGCCCACCAGCAGGGTGTAGGCCTGGCCGGCATAGCTCAACGCAGTGTTGCGTATGACTGAGCGTTTGGTTTGCATGGGATGTCCTGTTTCGCCAGAGCGTGAGGGCGCGGTGCGCATCCGTTTTCAGATGACATGGGCCAGATTGGGCATTTGATACGGCGCGTGGCCCTGGCCGCACTCGGCGATCACGGTAGCAATCACCCGTTCCTGGTCTTCTTGCTTGAGGCCCGGATAGATCGGCAGGCACAGCACTCGCTCGCTCAGCGAGCGCGAAGCCGTTTGCGCCGCTTGGGGTTGCAGGTACTCGAGGGTGTCCAGCGACGGGTAGAAATAACGTCGTGGGTTGATGCCGTTGGTGTTCAGCGCGCTGCGCAGGCGCAACAGTTGCTGCTCGTCGGCCAGGGCGATCGGGTAGTAGCTGTGGTTCAGCTCGCTGTTGGCCTCGGGCTTTTGCAGGTCAACGTAATCACCCAGGCGGGTGGTGTAGCGGTGGGCAATTTCAGCGCGTTCCTGAAGAATGTTCTCGATATCGTCGAGGATGCACAGGCCCATTGCCGCGGAGAATTCGTTGAGCTTGGCGTTGATGCCGATGCCGTCGATCTTGTCGACATCGACGATGCCGAAGTTGCACAGCAAATGAACCTTGCGCGCCAGCTCATCGTCGTTGGTGATGATCGCGCCGCCTTCGATGGTGTGAAACAGCTTGGTGGCGTGGAAGCTCAGGGTGCTGATGTCGCCCCAGTTGAGCACCGATTGACCGGCGTGACGCACAGCGAAGGCATGGGCGCCGTCGTACACGACTTTCAGATTGCGCCGACGGGCGATCTCTTCGATGCGCTCCACCGCACACGGGTTGCCGAACACGTGGGTGCCGACGATGGCAGTGGTGTCGGAAACGATCCGGCTTTCGATGTGCTCAGGGGAAATGTTCCAGGTTTGCGCGTCGATGTCGGCGAAGATCGGGCGGATGCCTTCCCATTGCAGCGAGCTGCTGGTGGCCACGAAGCTGAACGGGGTAGTCACTGCGCTGCCGGAAAGGCCGAGCGCGCGATAGGCGACCTGCAGGGCCAGGGTGCCATTGTTGGTCAGGATCACGTGCCTGACGCCCAGGTATTTCTTGAGGCGCTCCTCCAGCTGGCACACCAGCGGGCCGTGGTTGGTCAGCCAGCCACGTGCATAGATGCCTTCGACGTAGGTCTTGAACTTGTCGATATCGCCTAGGTAAGTCTTGGTTACGTTGATCATCGAAGTCTCCATTTCTGATGCAATGCTTTAAGGCGTTTAAGGCAGCCATGCTGTGAGGCGCGGTGCGCAAGGTCCTGTCCGGTTCAGCTCGGGGTCGAGGCGGGGGGCTGGTTGCCGGCTTTATTGCTCATTCGCCGCGCCCGTCCCTGGTTGATCTTGAGGATCAGGCGGGTCGCCAGGCTTCCCGTGTGCGGGTCGCCGAAGTGGAACAGCGCGGTGGCGCGCTTGAGGCCCGGGCTGCACACCTGGTTGGCGTGCAGCGTGCGATAGCCCCAGAAGAAGTAGACGTTGCCCGGCTCAAGGCGCAGGACGTAAGGCTTGAGCCAGTTGCGCTGCATGCCCTTGATGATCCAGCCGCGGGTCAGCTTGTTCTGCAGCAGCGCCTTTTCGATCACGTTGAACAGCACCCAGGAGCGCACGCGACGAATGTTGGGAAACAGCATCAGATCGCCGCGTTCCTCACCTTCGGTGGGGATAAACACAGGAATAAGTGCGGTGACCAAGCTTGCGTCGTAGTGGAATGCATTGGACTCACGCTTGCCAATGTTGCCCTGTACGCAGCGCAGCACCGGAAAAATCCGGTCGCTTTGCGGTTCGCGCTGCGCCGCGTGTCGATAGAGGCGGGCGAGCAGCAGCTTGAACTGCGCATCGGCCCAGTAGCTGGCCAGCAGGCTGTCGCCCAGCATCGCTTCGCCGTGGTAGGCAAAATATTCGCCCTGATGCTTCTGTGCCTGCTGGTCGGTCCAGGTGCGCAGTTGCTGAAGGTCCGCTTCAGTCACCGCTTCCTTAAGTTTTGCAAAGCCGTTGGTATCGATTTCGTCAGCCAGGCGCATGGCCAGCTGCTCATCCGTGTCGAAAGATAAAGGCATTGCCTCGCGCCCTCGTTAGAAGTGAAGGGGCACAGCAACCGGGCAAGGTGGTTCGGACACGCTACCGCCCGAATCTGCAGATCCTGCTGTTGCTGTCGCTGCTAATCAGCTCGGAGTTCACGAAATGGCCTGACCGATCGTTGGGCAAAGCTACCGCCCTACCGAGCACTTTCAGTAATTTCGAAAACTTTCTTTAGGCCAACAAAAGCCCACCGGCGCCAGGAACACACCGTCTGAGTCTTTAACTTCTTGGCAGGTACAAAGGTGGTGAAAGTCTGAATGTCTTCTGCGCACAACTCTGCGGCTGCACTGCTAAAAACTGGAAAACATGGGACAGGCATATATATCGACGGCGGCGCAGTTTCTGTCAATTTATTTCGCCAACATTCTGTTAAATTTTTGATAACCGTAATATTTGCCATCCTAAGTTATTGATTTAAATAGCAGTCAAAAAAACATCAATGCCCTATCACGGTGCGCTGACGCTTTTCTATCGCCGATGCGTGAGGGCTTGGAACGGGTAAAAAAGGGCCTGGAGACGGTTTCCCACCGCCAGAAGTCAGGCGCAGGTGGGGGTAGCGTTTTTATGACGCTCATTAATTGAATAACGAAAGTTCGTGCGAGTTCATGATTTTGCAATACACAGGTGAGTGCATTCATAAGAGGGTTATCAATGTATGCCCGAACTTCATTGTGGTTAACGAGCGGGCGGCGGTCTCACAAAAAGTCGAACTTATATGGAACTTTCGTTGCTGCGCGGCGTCGGCGCATTTTTCTAACGCGATGAGACATAAGCGTTTATTGGTCTGGCTGAATCATCCTCTGCATCGCGGCGCGGTTGCCCCCGCCCGAGACGTCCTCCATTATCGGCGGGTGCGAAAGCAAAACAATTCGGGTCAGCAGGAGAGTCAATGAATACGCAGTCGAAAACCAGTGGAGTGGTGGCGCAACGCCTGGCGCAGGCACGCGCTTTGATGAGTCGTGAAGGCATCGATGCGTGGCTGGTGCCCTCGGCCGACCCTCATCTTTCCGAGTACCTGCCCGGTTACTGGCAGGGCCGTCAGTGGTTGTCAGGGTTTCACGGGTCGGTTGGCACCTTGATCGTGACCCAGGACTTCGCAGGTCTCTGGGCCGACAGCCGTTACTGGGAACAGGCGACCAAGGAACTGGCGGGCAGCGGGATCGAACTGGTCAAGTTGCAACCCGGCCAGACGGGCCCACTGGAGTGGCTGGCCGAGCAAGCCAAGAGCGATTCGGTGGTGGCGGTCGATGGCGCGGTGTTGGCGGTCGCCTCTTCGCGCACCCTGGCCAGCAACCTTTATGCGCGTGGCGCGCGACTGCGCACGGACCTGGACCCGCTCACCGAACTCTGGAGCGACCGCCCGACGCTGCCGACCCAGGCTATTTATGAGCACGTCGCGCCTCAGGCCACCCAGACCCGCGATGAAAAACTGACGCGTCTGCGGGGTGTGCTCGCCGAGCGTGGCGCTGACTGGCATTTCCTTGCCACCCTGGACGACATCGCCTGGCTGTTCAACCTGCGTGGCGAAGACGTTTCCTACAACCCGGTGTTCATTTCCTTCGCCTTGATCGGCCCTGACAGCATCAGCCTGTTCGTCGCTCCCGAAAAAGTGAACTCCGCGTTGCGCAAGACCCTGGAAAACGAAGGCATCACGTTGCGTGACTACACCAGTATCGGTGCGGCCTTGCGTGAGGTGCCGAAAGAGGCGCGCCTGCTGGTTGATCCGGCGCGGGTCACTTGCGGCTTGCTCGATTACCTGGACAGCGAAGTCACGCTGGTGGAAGGGCTCAACCCCACCACCTTGTTCAAGTCGCAGAAAAGCGAAGCCGATGCCCGGCACATTCGCCAAGCCATGGAGCAAGATGGCGCGGCCTTGTGCGAATTCTTCGCGTGGCTCGATTCAGCGCTGGGCAACGAGCCTGTCAGCGAACTGACCATCGATGAAAAACTCAGCGCAGCCCGCGCCAAGCGTCCGGGTTACATTTCCCAGAGCTTTGCCACCATCGCCGGTTTCAATGGCAACGGGGCCATGCCGCACTACCGCGCGACCGAAGAGGAGTTCGCCCAGATCGACGGCGATGGCCTGCTGCTGATCGACTCCGGTGGCCAGTATCTGGGTGGCACTACCGACATCACCCGCATGGTGCCGATCGGTACACCGACCGCCGAACAGAAGCGCGACTGCACCCGCGTGTTGAAAGGCGTGATTGCCCTGTCCCGCGCGCAATTTCCGCGGGGCATTCTGTCGCCGCTGCTGGATGCAATCGCGCGCGCGCCGATCTGGGCCGAGGGCGTCAACTACGGGCACGGTACCGGGCATGGCGTCGGCTACTTCCTGAATGTGCATGAAGGGCCGCAGGTCATTGCCTATCAGGCATCGGCCACCCCGCAAACTGCGATGCAGCCGGGGATGATCACCTCGATCGAGCCGGGGACCTATCGTCCAGGCCAGTGGGGTGTGCGTATTGAAAATCTGGTCATCAACCAGGAAGCGGGCAAGACCGAGTTCGGTGAGTTTCTGAAGTTCGAAACCCTGACCCTGTGCCCGATCGACACGCGCTGCCTGGACATCAGCCTGCTGACCCAGGAAGAGCGTGAATGGCTGAACGCTTATCACGCTGAGGTCAAACAGCGCTTGAGCCCGCTGGTCGATGGCGCTGCGCGGGCATGGCTTCAGACGCGTACTGCCGCAGTCTGACCGCTGCTTTTGCCCCCGCCGTTTTGGCCGGTGGGGGCTTTTCATGGCATGCATCGACGAGGGGCATTGGCAAGGTCATGATCTGCTGATTCAACCGATCAATCGACGGGTTGCGGGATCAAGGCTGGGTCGGTTTCTTGCAGACAATGATCATACTGCGGCTGGTGTAACCGGCAGGGTTCAGACCTAACGGGAAGTCACCCGGTTCTTCGGCAGCATCGCCGGATTTGGCGATGACCCGGTATTGCCTGGACTCGCAGGAGTCGGCGGCCATCTGGTAGCACTGGTTCCAGGAGGACGAAAGCCCGGAGCAATTGATGTGCAGCCCTCGTTTACTCTTGATCGGCTTTGAAGTGGCCGCGCACCCGGCGACAGCCAGAGCTGCCAGGATTATCAAAATGTACTTCATTCATTTCCTTACCTGAGCGGCATCACCGTTCAGTCTTCCGCTTGAGTTCGCTCGCATGCCCGAAGCCATCAGTCGTGTCCGTCGAAATGTGTTTCATCTCTGACGGGGCAAGGCGTAAACATGGCGCAATGGCGTTACAAATGCCAGTGACATCGTGTAACGGGCATAAAAAACACTCAGTCGGCAGGGACGAGCGCGGCTGGCTCGGGGCGGGAAGTCAGGGTGGCACCTGCTGATGCGACGATAATCGCAGCGATGGCCAGCCATTGGCTCAGGTGCAGGCTCTCATGCAGAAACGCCAGGCCAGACAAGGCGCCAACGGCGGGCTCCATGCTCATCAGCGTCCCGAAGGTGCGCACCGGCATGCGGGTCAGGGCAATCATCTCGAGACTGTAAGGGATGGCGGTCGATAAAAGCGCCACGCCCAGGGCGACGGGAATCAGGGCCGGGTCGAGCAAGGCGGCCCCCGCATGCGCCACACCGAACGGGGCGATGAAGATCGCCGCGATCAACACGCCCAGCGCAGCCGTTTGCACACCGTGATCGGCCCCGGCTTTCTGGCCGAACAGGATGTAGGCCGCCCAGCAGACCCCGGCGCCGAGGGCGTAGAAGACCCCGTTCAAGTCCAGGCTGTCAGCGCCTGCCGTTGGAATCAGCAGAACCAGACCGGTGACCGCCAGTGCGATCCAGATGAAGTCGGTGGCTTTGCGTGAATGGTAAAGCGCCACGGCAAGCGGTCCGGTGAACTCCAGCGCGACGCCAATCCCCAGGGGGATCGTGCGAATAGCCATATAGAAGAGGAAATTCATCCCGCCCAAGGCAATGCCATAAACCAGGACTGAGCGCAGCGAACTGGCGGTGAAACGAGTGCGCCAGGGTCTGAGGATCAACACCATCAGCACACTGGCGAAGACAAGGCGTAACGTTGTAGTGCCTTGCGCGCCGACAGCGGGGAAGAGGGATTTGGCCAGAGATGCGCCGGTCTGTACGGAGGTCATGGCAATTAGCAGCATGCCAACAGGTAGGACGGCCGAGATCAGGCCGGTTTGCTTAACGTTCATTGCTTTCAAGGGTCCGGGGCAGTAGGCATATATAAGAAGAGCGCAATGATGCTCAAGAATGACAGGATGAGCAATATATTGCGCAATTAAGCGGTGGTGCTCGATTTTTCAAGAATACTGAATTAAGGGTTGACGCCCCTCCGGATCTCTCTATAATTCGCCCCACTTCTGGCGCAGTCGGAACCGAAAACTCCTTGAGATTCAATGAGTTATAGGTTTAGGAGCGAGGAGGTGCTTCGGTCGAGACGTTCTGATCGCAAGCGGTGAAAAAGGTGGTTGACAGCAAGTGGTAACGCTGTAAAATTCGCCTCCCGCTGACGTGAGATGAAGCATCGAACGAAGCGCAAGTGGTTGAAGTTGATCAAGAAATTTTGAAAA
>NZ_JBWKWB010000044.1:0-24203 GCF_059421985.1 Pseudomonas sp. GW821-FHT02A11 | reverse complement strand
TTCAGGTCGCAGTATTTACTTGTTGGACGACAGCGGCTTTCCCGCCCCGGTCGGTGTGGTCGGCGAACTGGTGATCGGCGGCGAGCTGTTGGCTCGCGGCTATTTCAATCGCCCAGGGCTCAGTGCCGAACGTTTCCTGCCCGACCCCTTCAGCGGCAACGGCGGTCGCCTGTACCGCACGGGGGATCTGGCCCGCTACAACGCAGACGGCGTGATCGAATACGTCGGCCGCATCGACCATCAGGTGAAGATCCGTGGCTTCCGCATCGAACTGGGCGAGATCGAAGCGCGCCTGGCGGAACAGGACGCCGTGCGCGACACGCTGGTGGTCGCGCAACCGGCCAATAACGGCCTGCAACTGGTGGCCTACGTGGTGCCTGATGACACGTCGAAAGCCGGCGCCAATGCCGAACAACACGCCGAACTGAGAGAACGCATCAAGGCGCAACTGCGCGGAACCCTGCCGGACTACATGATCCCGGCCTACATCCTGTTCCTCGAAAAAATGCCCCTGAGCCCCAACGGCAAAATCGACCGCAAGGCCCTGCCCAAGGCCGATGCCAGCCAGTTGCAGCACGGCTACATCGCCCCCCGCACGGAGCTGGAAAAGCAACTCGCCGCCATCTGGCAGGACGTGCTGGACCTGCAACAGGTTGGCCTCAACGATCACTTCTTCGAGCTGGGCGGGCATTCGTTGCTGGCGACCCAGGCGGTGGCGCGGATCAAGCCATTGCTGGCCTGTGAACTGACCCTGCGCGACCTGTTCGCCGCGCCGACCCTGAGCGCCTTCAGTGCATTGCTCGCTGCTCGGATCGCCGAAGGCGCACCCCGCAAGGATGTGCCAAAACTGCTCGCCGCAGGCCCGCGCAGCGAAGCCAGCCTGTCGTTGGTGCAGCGCCGCTTGTGGGTGGTGGAGCAACTGTCGTCGGCCTCCGGCGCCTACGGCATGCCGCTGGCGGTGCGTCTGAGGGGCGAGTTGCAGGTGCCGCTGCTGGTGCGCGCGCTGAACGAAGTGGTGCGCCGCCATGAGGTGCTGCGCACTGCCTATGTCAGCGATGACGAGGGCGATCCGCTGGCATTGATCAGCGCTGAACTGACCGTCGATCTGCCGCTGGAGGATCTGTCGGACCTGGGTAGTACCGAAGAGGGGCGCGCAGAGCGGGACCGCCGCGTCAGCGAAGCCGTCGAAGACAACGCCCGTCAGCCGATCAGCCTGTTGCAAGCGCCATTGCTGCGCGGTCGGGTGCTGCGTCTGGCGGCGGACGAACATGTGCTGCTGTACGCCATGCACCACATCATTTCCGATGGCTGGTCGATGTCGCTGCTGGTCAATGAAACCGTAGACATCTACGCCCGCCTGCAGGCCGGCGACGCCACGCCACTGGTGCCGTTGCCGGTGCAATACGCCGATTACGCCCGTTGGCAGCTGGACCTGCAACAAGCGGGCATCCTGCTTGAACAGGCCGATTACTGGCGCGAGGCGCTGGCCGGCCATGACGGCCTGCTGCGCCTGCCCACGGATTTTGCGCGGCCTCAGTCCCCAAGCCAGGCCGGTGAGGATTTCAGCTTCGCCCTCGACCCGACCTTGTATCAGCACCTCAAGTCGCTGTCGCGCAAGGCCGGTGTCACCCTCTACAGCACCTTGCTCGCCAGCTTCCAGCTGTTGCTGCACCGCGTTACGGGCAGCGACGACGTATTGGTGGGCGCCGATGTTGCGGGTCGCACGCAGCCGGAACTGGAAGGGCTGATCGGATTCTTCGTCAACATCCTGCCGCTGCGTTCGCGCTTCACTGCCAGTCAGCCTCTGGGCGACTACCTCAACGCAGCGCAGCAAACACTGATCAACGGCTTCGAGCAGCAGGACCTGCCGTTCGACATGATCAACGAGGCTGCGGGCGTGCCCCGGCACAGGGGCCACAACCCGCTGGTGCAGGCGCTGTTCGTGATGAACAACCTGCCGCTGCAAAGCGCCTCGATCAACGGCCTGGACGTCGAGGTGCTGCACACACGTGGCGGGTATTCGAAGTTCGACATGGCGCTGTTCATCGATGAAGAGGCGGACCGGCTGCTGGGCACCTGGCAGTTTGCGACCGACCTGTTCACCCGTGAGCGCGTTGCCGGGTGGGTCAAGGACTGGACCGCAATTCTCGAGCGGATCGTGGCTGCAATCGACGATCGGGCAAACATCACCTTAGGGGAGATCAACGTGTCTACACCTCAAGCCGTATCCCAGGCCGCCGCGTCGGCGGCACCCGCTGGCAAGGCCGACAAACTCGGCAAGTTCCTGAAAAAAGCCCAGGGCGCGGGCGTCGCCCGACCGGCCGTGGCGCTGATGCGTGAAACGCCACTGGTGCCCGGGCAGGTGTTTCCGTTGCTGATGGAACCCACCGATCCGGGGCTGGACCTGGTGGAGTGGGTCAAGGCCAATCGTCCGCTGATCGAGCAAAAGCTCTCGCACCACGCCGGCATTCTTTTCCGCGGCTTCAACCTGCGTGACATCCACGGTTTCGAGGCCTTTGCCGAAGCCGTGCAACCGGGCCTGTACGGCCAGTACGGCGACCTGCCGAAGAAGGAGGGCGGCAAGAACACCTACCGCTCCACGCCCTACCCGGAGAAGAAGATGATTCTTTTCCATAACGAGAGCTCCCACCAGGACCGCTGGCCGCGCAAACAGATGTTCTATTGCGAGCAGCCGTCGCCGGTGGGTGGCGCGACCCCGGTGGTCGACTGCCGCCTGATGTACCAGCGCCTGCCCGCCGAGTTGCAAGAGCGTTTCGAGAGCAAGGGCCTGCTCTACGTGCGCACCTTTGCCGACAAACTCGACGTGTCGTGGCAGCACTTCTTCAAGACCGATGTGCGCGCTGAAGTCGAGGCCCGTTGCCAACTGGCGGGCATTCACTGGACCTGGCTGGACAACGACGAACTGCAGATCCGCACGCCGTGCCCGGCGGTGATTCGTCACCCACTGACCGGCGAGAAGAGCTTTTTCAATCAGGTTCAGTTGCACCACATCTACTGCCTGGACCCGGATGTGCGCGAGGACCTGCTGGCGCTGTTCGGCGAAAACCGCATGCCGCGCCACGTCTATTACGGCGACGGCACGCCGATCGAGGACGAGGTGATGCAGTTGATCGGCGACCTCTATGAAGCCTGCGCGGTGCGTTTCGATTGGCACAAAGGCGACGTCATCCTGCTCGACAACATGCTCGCGGCTCACGCCCGCGATCCCTTCGAAGGCCCGCGCAAGATCGTCGTGGCCATGGGCGAAATGATCGAGCGCAGCCAGTTGCAGGCGCCATCCGCCGCCCTCCACACCACCACAGACAAGGAAACCGCAGGGGCATGAGCACGACCATGAACACCGCAGAACACAAAAGCGTCGACGTCGGCCAGGCCCTGCTCGCCGAGCAGCAACAGCACCTGAGCGCCATCGAACAGGGCGCGCGCCGGGCGGACGTCAGCCATGGCCTGCTACTGGAGATTCGTGGCCCGCTGCAGGTTGCTCGCCTGCAACAGGCGCTGGACAGCCTGGTGCCGCGCCATCCGCTGCTGACCAGCGGCTTTGTCAGCGTGCCGGGCTATCACGGCCTGCGTCAGGTGCAGGGTGTGGCGGCGCAGGCCGTCACACTGACCGTGCACGATGAGATCGCCCAGGCGGAAGTGGTCGAGCTGCGTGCCGGTGCCTGGCAGCGACAGCCGGCCGGGCTTGGCGACGCCGGTCTGCAGGCGTTGCTGCAACGTTCCGAGGCTGAGCAGTGGCATCTGCAACTGAGTCTGGCGGCGCATCTGGGCGACATCAGCAGCGTCAAGCTGCTGGCCGACGAGCTGGTGGCCGCTTATCAACGTGGCCCGCTGGCGGTTGACGAAGACGCCGGTCAATTCAGCCAATACCTGGACTGGCGCAGCGAAGTGCTGTTCGATGAAGACGCCGAGACAGCGCGGCACTACTGGCAGCAACATGTGCTGGTGGACGGTGCCGTGCCGCTGGCGCCGGATCTGCCCTATCGGCTGCAGGAGGCGTCAAACGGGGAAATGGCAGCGCTGCATGTGGCGCTGGATATGGGCGTCAGCAGGGCGTTGAACACCTTGTCTGCACAGCGTGGCATCGCTGTGGATCGTCTGCTGCAGGGCGCGTGGTGGGCGTTGCTGGCACGGATCAGCGGGCGCGAGGCGTTTGCTGTGGGCTGGCGTCACGATGCCCGTCGCGATTACGAGTTCTTCGCCGCGTCTGCCGGGTTGTTCGAAAAGACCCTGCCGCTGGTGCTGCGCGTGGCACCTGATCAAGCGTTCGGGCAGTGGCTGAACGGGCTCAATGACAGCCTCGAACAACACGCCACCTGGCAGGAATACTGGTCGGCCCAGGCTTACCCGGAGCTGGCGAGCCCGGCTTATGGCTTTGCGCTGCGCCAAGAGTGGACGACTCAAGAGGTTGCTGGGCTGTCTTGGTCGGCGCAGCCTGTCAGTCTGGGGCGAGCGGCGTTCGAGTTGTTGCTGGAGGTTGAAGAAGCGGCCGACGGCTCGGTGCAGGCGCTGACGCTGCAATACGCTGCGGGGCGCTATTGCGCTCAGGCGGCGCAAGCGTTGCTGGAGCACTACCAGACCCTGCTGCAACACCTGCCCCAGCAGATCGACCTGCCGCTAGGCGAGCTCGAACTGCTCAATGAGTTCGCACGAGGGCGCCTGTTGGCGTTCAATTCTTCAGCGGAGTTGGCCGACGGCCCGCTGCTGCCGCAACGTATCGCCGAGTGGGCGCGCAGCACCCCGCAGGCGCTGGCGCTGGTCGACGGCGCGCAGTCGTTGAGCTACGCCGAACTGGACCTGCGCGCCACGCAACTGGCGGCGCAACTGACGCAATCCGGTGTGGCGGCAGGCAGTATCGTTGGCTTGGCAGTGCCACGTTCGGCGACGCTGATTGTGGCCATTCTCGCCAGCTGGAAGGTGGGCGCGGCCTACGTGCCATTGGACCCGCAATGGCCCCAGGCGCGTCAGGCTCAGGTGCTGGAACAGGCCGGCGCCATGTGGCTGCTGGCCGATGATCGCGGGCTGCCTGATCGCTTCGACGAAGCGGTTCAGGTGCTCGGTGTCGAGCAGGCCATCGCGGCTGGCGCGGCGTTGCCTGCGCGTCCTGCGCACCAAGGGCAGGGCAGTGACGTGGCCTATGTGCTGTTCACCTCGGGCTCCACCGGCGTGCCGAAAGGCGTGGTGATCGAGCAGCGTCACCTGCTCAATTACACCGCAGGCGTCAGCCAGACCCTCGATTTGCAGGGCTGCCGTCACTTCGCGCTCAGCTCCACCGTGGCGGCGGATCTGGGCAATACCACCCTGTTCGGCGCGCTGTTCAACGGCGCGGCGCTGCACGTGGCCGATGAGGCAACCCTACAGGATCCACAAGCGTTCGCTGGCTTCATTCGCGAGAAGGGCATCGACTGCCTGAAGATCGTGCCGTCGCATCTGGCCGCGTTGCTCGACTCGCCTCAGGCACTGCTGCCAAATACCGTGATCCTCGGCGGTGAAGCCCCGACCCCGGTGCTGGTTCAGCGCATTCGTGAGCTCAACAGCCAGAGCCGCGTGTTCAACCACTACGGCCCGACGGAAACCACCGTGGGCGTGCTGGTCCATGAAGTCACCACCGATCAGCCACCAGGCGTGCCGCTGACTCAGGTGCTGCCGGGCAATCAGGTGTACGTGCTCAACCCACATCTGCAACTGGTCGCGCCGGGGGAGTTGGGCGAGCTGTACATCGGCGGACGCCAGGTCTGTCAGGGTTATTTGAATGCCGGGCGTGAGGCCTTTGTCGACAGCCCGTTCCAGGCCGGTGAGCGCCTGTATCGCACTGGAGATCTGGCCCGATATCGCCTGCAGGGTGGGGTGCAACTGCAGGGGCGGCGCGACGATCAGGTCAAGGTTCGCGGCTTCCGCATCGAGCTGGCCGAAATCGAAGCGCAGCTGGCGGCGTTGGCGGATGTCAGTGAAGCGGTGGTGGTGCTGAATGAATCCGGCGAGGTGCAAGGCTTTGTGGTGGCAAGATCGGCTGCGCGGCTGGACGCTGCCGAACTCAAAGCCCAACTGGCGTTGCGCTTGCCGGCCGTGATGCAGCCGCGTGCGGTTCAGGTGTTGCCGAGCTTGCCGCGACTGCCCAACGGCAAGGTGGATCGCAAGGCGTTGCGCGGTTATCAGGTGGCGGCGCCGCTTGAAGATTTCGTCGAACCCCGCGATGCCCTGCAAGCGTTGCTGGCCGGGCGCATGGCGCAGTTGCTGGGCATCGAGCGGTTGAGTGCGACCCAGGACTTCTTCGCCGCGGGTGGGCATTCGTTGCTGGTGATCAAACTGGTGGCCGGTATTCGCAAGCTGCTGCAGTGCGACATTCATCCGGGTGTGGTCTTCGATCATCCGAGCCCCGCTGCGCTGGCGCAGGTGTTGCGTGCGCAGGAAGGGGCGGCGGGGCAACTGGAGAAGCTGGCAAACGCAAGATTGCGTCTGGATGCGATGACGCCGGAGCAGAAGGCAGCGTTGCTGGAGAAGGCCAGGGCGCAAAGCTAGACCTGAAACAGCCCGGCTTGCCGGCGGTGGCGATCTCAAAGGCGCTGTCGACCACAGGCCGGGCTGCTCGATGATCGAGGAAGTCTTCTCATTCAATTCGGTAATGAGAAGTCTTCCTGTTTACTCCATCCCCTGCGCTGGCTACTCTATGCCGATTGCGCAGGGGTATTTCCCAATTCCATGAAATCCGACGACAACCGGCGGCTGCCGATGCAACGGCGTCTGGCGCGTGGCTGTGCGGGCGTTTTGCTCGCCAGCTTTGCCTTGCCCGGGTTCGCCCAATTGCAGGACATCAATATTGCGCCACAGGCGCTGGACCAGGCGCTGGCGGCCTTGAGCAGCCAGAGCGGGCTGCAGGTGCTGTATCGCGCGGATCTGGTCTCGGGCAAGCGCGCCTGCGGTGTGCAGCATGAGACCGACCCCGCCAAGGCATTGGGTGTGCTGTTGCACGGCACCGGTATCGTCGCGCGAATCGAAGCCGACACCATCTACCTCAGCGCACCGGTCGCGGCGCCCGAGCCCCTCGAAATCGGCCTGCTGACCATCAAAGGGCAGGGCATGGGTGAGATGACCGAGAACACCGGTTCCTACACCACCGACCTGACCAGCGTCGGCTCCAAGAGCCCCACCAGCCTGCGTCAGGTGCCACAGTCGGTGTCGGTGGTGACGCAACAGGCGTTTCAGGACCGGCATCTGGTGGACCTCGCCGATGCGATGAAGACCACCCCCGGCGTCACCGTGCAGAACGGCAATTACCGCTTGCCGGGCTTCTATTCCCGTGGCTTCAGCATCGAAAACATCCAGATCGACGGCGCTGCGCCCATGGCCCTGGGCACCACGGCGGGCAGCTTTTATTCCAACAAGACCTATGAGCTGGCCGAGTTCGACCACATCGAAGTGCTGCGCGGGGCGTCCGGGCTGTTCGGCGGCACGGGCGATCCCGGCGGCATCATCAATCTGGTGCGCAAGCGTCCGCTGGACACCTATCAGCTGACCTTCGACGCCTCCACCGGCAGCTGGGACAACCACCACACGCAACTCGACGTCACCGGCCCCCTGGCGTTCGACGGCAAACTGCGCGGACGGCTGGTCACGGCGTACACCAACAAGCAGTACTTCACCGACATCAGCCGCACGGAAAAACCGCTGGTCTACGGCGTGCTGGAAGCCGACATCCTGCCCGACACGCGCCTGACCCTGGGCGGGCGCTCCGAGGAAATCCACGAAAACGGCAACGGCTCGGAGCTGCCGCGCTACAGCACGGGCGAAGACTTGGGCCTGCCCCGGCACACCAACCTGACCTCGAAATGGGCCTATCTGGACGGCCGTTCCCAGGAGGTGTTCGCCAAACTCGATCAGGAGCTGGGCGGCGACTGGAAGCTCAATCTGTCGTACACCCGTACCCTGGACAGCGGCCTTTCCAAGGCGTCTTCAGCGTTCGGCGCGGTCGATCCGGTCACCCGGCAAGGTTCGCTGTGGTATGGCGCGGTCAGCCGCTACAGCAGCGACCAGACGCTGTGGGACGTCAACCTGTCCGGGCCGTTCACGGCGTTCGGCCTGGAGCACCAGTGGTTGTTCGGTGTGGACTACCAGAAGATCACCAGTCGCTGGCGCGGCACCCAGCCCCTTGAAGGCATCGATGAGCCGGTGGACGTGTTCGGCCCGGACGCCACGCCGTGGACCGACCCGCCCACCGACAAGCACTACACCCGCGACTATTCGCCCAACACCCAGAAACAGTACGGCGCCTACTCGACCCTGCGCTTGCAACTGGCCGAACCCTTGCACCTGATCGTCGGCGCCCGCGCCCAGCGCTACGCGTTCGCCCAGACCTACCGCGCGCTGAATGAAACAACCGATGCCTGGGAGGTGCAATCGGACATCGCCGTGCGTGAGCCGACCAAACTGGTGCCCTTTGGCGGCTTGGTCTACGACCTTGACGATCAGTGGTCGACCTACGTCAGCTACTCGCAGATATTCAAGCCGCAGCAGGACAAACTGCGCGGCCCGCTGCCGGGTAAACCGATCGATCCAACCATCGGCCGGACCTATGAAGTGGGGCTCAAGGGCGGCTTGTTCGATGGCCGTCTGAACACCTCGCTGGCCATTTACTACACCGAGCAGGACAACCAGGCCGCGCTCGATCCGCAGTACCCGGCGACGTCGGTGCTGTTCGGCGGCAACTGTTGCTACCTGACTCAGGGGAACGTCGTCAGCCGGGGAGTGGACATGGAGGTCAGCGGCGAGGTGCTGCCGGACTGGAACGTGTCGGCGGGCTACACCTTCAACCTCAATCGTGATCGCACGCAGGACACGGCTTTCAGCAGTATCACGCCACGGCATTCAGTGAAGCTGTGGTCGACCTACCGATTGCCGGGGGCGTTGAACGATGTTCGCGTGGGGGGCGGGGTGAACTTCCAGAGCGCCACGTTCGTCAGCGGCACGGCGGCGGTGCGAGGGGCGGACGGGAATGTGGTGGTGGACAGTTCGGGTTCGCCAGTGACGAGGGATTACGATTTCAAACAGGCGGGGTACGGGATCTGGAACATGATGGTGGAGTATCGGCTGGATGAGCATTGGAGCCTGACGTACAACGCCAATAATCTGTTCGACAAGACGTACTACTTTACGGTGGGGGTGTCGGACAGTGGCAACTATTACGGCGAGCCGCGTAATCAGATGTTGACGTTGCATGGGCGGTTTTGGTGAGCGCCTGTTTGTCATCTGAAAGCGACTGATGTTTGTCTGATATACCGCGATGGCTGCTAACGCAGCTTGTTTCGCCTCCGGCGAGTTACTTGGAAAAGCGCCCCTCTTTATCTCAAAAGCAGCCAAGGGCTCTTTTCCCACCATACGGCACCTCGCCCAGGCTCGGTGTACCCTCATTCCGGCATTGCTCCGTGGGCCCGCCGCCATCGGCCATCCATGGCCGGGGGCGGCTACCGCGACGTCCCTGTCGCGGTGCCCACTGCGCAATACCTGCATTCGGCCTGCTGGAACGGGGCCCCACATCAACCGCGTTCGAGGCGGCCTGCCGGCCGGCCTGGTTTTTTGGGCGGTGTGTCTGGCTGATCGCGGTTGGATTTACGACGCGATTTTTTCTGTAGCAGTCCGGCTTGCCGGCGGTGGCGATTTCGCGGACGCCACCGCCGGCAAGTCGTGCTGCTACAGGGGCTTGTGTCTGGCCGAGGGTTTGGGTACGACGCAATACCTGTAGGAGCAGTCGGAGGTTACGACGGCCGCGAAGGCGGCGTGTCAGACACAACATCTTTAGCTGATCCACCGCTTTCGCGGCCGTCGTAACCTCCGACTGCTCCTACAGGGGGATCGAGGCGAAGCTGAGATCCGCATTCGCTTTTGATCTTGATCTTCGTACGCGAAAGATCAGACGCCGCAAAACGCGACTTGGGTGCAGGCCGAACGCAGGAGATGCGCAGTGGGCAGAGCGGCAGGGATGCCGCGAGAGCCGCCCCCCCGGCAATATGCCAGACATACATCCGATCCGCCAAACCTCAACGCATCACCAACCACTCCCCAACCCCCGCATAAACCCCCGCAATCGCGGTGCTAATCCCGGTCATCCGCAGAAAATCATGGGTTAACCCCTCCTGCACATCGAGTGTGACAGCCGTACCCGTGGCCTCCAGCAACTTGGCATAAGCCAGCCCCTCGTCGTACAGCGGATCGTACTCAGCCAGACTCACATAAGCCGGGGCCAGGGCGGGGAGATCAGGGGTCAACAAGGGCGAGGCACGCCAGTCATGACGCTGCTGCGGCGCTGCGCAGTAATGCTGGTAAAACCACTGCAACGTTTGGCTTTCCAGCAGATAGTTCTCGGCGAATCGCTGGTGCGAATCACGCGTCTGCGAACAATCGGTCACCGGGTAAAACAACAACTGCGCTACCGGCTTGAGCTGCAATAGCACCGGCTCACGCGCGGCAGTGATTGCCAGCACGGTCGCGAGGGTCGCACCGACGCTGTCGCCGGCCAGGCTCACCTGACGATTGTCCACGTTCAGCGCACTTGCCTGTTCCGCCAGCCAGTTGGCCGCGTCGATGGCATCGAACACGGCCGTGGGGAAGGGCGCTTCCGGCGCCAGACGGTACTCGGGAGCCAGCACCGCGTGGGTGCCGGCAGCGGCGAGGTGGCGGCAGATCGAGTCATGGGAGTCGAGGCTGCCGACCACATAACCGCCACCGTGAAAATACAGAATCACCGGCAGCGCACCGACCGCCGCGTTGTTGCCACGGTACAGCCGCGCAGCCAGAGAGTGGCCGTCGCGGGCAGTGAATGTCAGCGTGGTGACGTCGACGCTGGCGGGAGGTGCGGGGTCGAGGATCTGCGAGGTGGCTTCGAACTGTGCGCGGGCCTGTTCGACGCTCAGGTCGTGCATGGCCTGGCTCTTGCCGGTCAGGCGACCCATTTGCGCCAGTTCCAGAAAACCTTCGAGATCGGGGTCCAGGGGCATCATCTATTCCTTGTTCTGAATCACGGGTAAGCCGCTGCCGACCGTCGACAGCGGCGATCAATCAACCGGCGACGGGCTCCGGGTACGGCAGGGCCTGAATCAGCCCGTGCAGCAGCGCCGGATGCTTGAGCATGTCGTAGTGACCGGCGGCGATCGGTTGGTTGAGCTGCGCTGCCGAGAGGCTGTTGGCTTCATCGCTTGCACCCTGGCTCGCCCACCAGCAATGGGCCGACTGGCGAGTCGGCGGCAGGGCTTCAAGCTGCAGCGACAGGGCTTTCAGGCGCATGGCCACGCGGAAGGTGTGGGCCAATTCTTCGCTGCCGATCTGGGCAAACACCGAGCCTTGAGCGAACTCGTTGCGCACGGTGTTGATCAACTGCTCCAGCGTCTGCGAAGGCATTTCGGCAGTCACCTCAAGCGTTGGCAGCGCCTCGGCCTCGACGCCCAGCATCACCGCGAGGAAACCGCGCAGGTCAGCGCGCCAGTCCGGCGCTCCGTCAGCCTGCCCGGGCGAGGGTAGGTAGCTGTCGACCAAACCGAGAAATTCCACGGCCTGACCCTGTTTTTCCAGCTCCGCCGCCACCAGCACGGCAAGGGTGCCGCCCAGGGACCAGCCAAGCAGTTGGTAGGGGCCGTGGGGCTGTTTCTGGCGGATGTACTGGGCGTAGTCGATGGCCATGGCATCCAGTGATTCATCGTCCCACTGGTGGTCCAGCAGCATTCGGCATTGCAGGCCGTACACGCTGCGCTGGTCGTCGAGACGACGGGCCAGTGGCTCGTAGTCGAACACTGTGCCGAAGCCTGCGTGCAGGCAGAACAGCGGGCGCTGGTCGCTCACCGCGCTGTTGAGCAGCAACAGCGGATCAAGGCGGGTGGACGCTTCTTCGTAGCCTGACAGCTCGGCGATGGTCGGCTTGCCGATCATGTCGCGCAGTTTCAGCTCGATCCCCAGATCCGCCTGGGCACGTACTTTCGACAGCACCTTGAGCACCCGCAGCGAGTCGCCGCCAAGCTCGAAGAAGTTGTCGGTGACGCCGATCTGCTCGACTTCCAGCACCTCCTGCCAGATCGCCGCCAGCTTCTGTTCCACAGCGTTGCGCGGGGCGACAAAGGCGCGGCCCTTGAAGTCCGGCTCGGGCAGGGCCTTGCGGTCGATCTTGCCGTTGGGGTTGAGCGGCAGGGCGTCGAGCACCACGATCTGCGCGGGCACCATGTAATCCGGCAGGTCGGCCTGCAATACGCTGCGCAAGCGCTCGCCAAGGTGGCTGGCCATTGCCGCGACGACGTAGCCGATCAATTGCTTGCCGCCGGCCGTGTCGCGGGCCACCACCACGGCGTCCTGCACGTCGGTGCAATCACGCAGGCGCGATTCGATTTCGCCCAACTCGATGCGGAAGCCGCGAATCTTGACCTGGTTGTCCAGCCGACCGAGGTAGTCGATCACCCCATCGGTGCGCTGGCGTACCCGGTCGCCGGTGCGGTAGAGCCTGCCGCCATCTGTGCTGAACGGGTCGGCAACAAAACGCTCGGCGCTCAGTCCTGGTCGCTGGTGATAGCCACGGGCAACGCCCTGGCCACCGATGTACAGCTCGCCAGCGACGCCATCCGGCACCGGATTGAGCTGTTCATCGAGCACGTACAGGGTGCGTTGGCCGATGCGCGTGCCGATCGGCGCGTACACCGCGCCGCAGGTCTCGCTGGCAGCGACTTTCCACAGCAGCGGCGTGACCACGGTTTCGGTCGGGCCGTAGCCATTGGTCAGGTACTGCGGCTTGAGCGTGCGCTTGACCAGCTCGAAGTTGGCCTCGGCCACGGCGTCCCCGCCGAAGCAGTAGATGCGCACCGGCGGCGGTTGCTGGGCCACGCTTTCGCCGAACTCGGCCAGTTGTTGCAGGTAAGCCGGCGGGAAGCAGGCGATGCTGATGCCGTGGGCGTGCAGGGCGTGCCAGGTTTCTTCCGGCGTCCACAGGCGGTTCTCGCGCACCACCAGCCGTCCGCCGCTGAGCAGGGTCGACAGCCAGCGTTCCTGGGCGCCGTCGAAGGCGAACGACATGAACAGCAGCTCGCGAGTGTTGGCGTCCATCTCGTAGCGTTCGGCGATGGCCAGGCAGTGCATGCGGATCTGTTCGTGGGACACCGCAACGCCCTTCGGCATGCCGGTGGAACCTGAGGTGTAGATCAGGTAGGCGAGGTTGTCCCCCAGCGCACGGGCCGCAGGGCAGGAAGACGGCAGGCTGTCCAGCGTCAGACGATCCAGCTCGATCAGCGTTGCATTACCAACGTCTGCAAAGCGTTCGCGCAGGCTATGCTGGGTCAGCAGCACGGCCATCTTCGAGTCCTCGACGACCCATTTCACCCGATCACGGGGGTAGTCGATGTCCAGCGGCACATAGGCGCCACCGGTTTTCATCACCGCGAGGAAGGCGACCATCACCTCCACCGAACGCTCCAGGGCGATACCCACGCAGACTTCCGGGCCGACGCCCTGGGCGATCAGGTGATGGGCCAATTGGTTGGCGCGCGAATCCAGCTCGGCGTAGGTAAGTTGCTGCTCGGCGCAGACCACCGCCACCGCATCCGGACGTTCGAGGGCGTGCCCCTGAATGACCTCGGCCAGCAGCTTCGGCGCTGTGGGTGCAGGCAGCATCTGGTTGCGCGCTGCCAGTTGCGCTTGCTCGTCGGCGCTGAGCATGTTCAGGCTGCCCAACGTTGCGTCGGGGTTGTCGAGCATCGCTGTCAGCAACTGCTCGAAGCTACGGCGGATCTGCCCGGTGGCGGCTTCGGTGAATCGGTTGCGCAGGTACAGGAACTCGATCTGCAGGCATTCGCCAAGCTGGATCGCCAGGTCCATGGCGAAGTGGGTGACGTCGCGGTTGTTGACCTCGCCGAACTGCAGGCGATCCTGTCCGGCTTCCTGCAGGCGCTCGTCCACCGGGTAGTTTTCAAAGACGATGATGCTGTCGAACAGCGCCTGGCCGCCTTGGCCAGCCCAGCGCTGCACGTCGGCGAGGGACGCGTGTTCGTGGTCGCGCACTTCCAGGTTGTCGTTCTGCAGCTGTTGCAGCCAGTCGGCCAGACGCTGTTGCGGCTGCGGGCTCTGGATGATCGGCAGGGTGTTGATGAACAGCCCGAGCATGTCTTCCGAGCCCGGCAGGCTGGCCGGACGCCCGGCCACCGTGGCCCCGAAGCACAGGCTTTGCTGGCCGGTGTAGCGTTGCAGCAGCAACAGCCAAGTCGCCTGAATCAGCGTGTTGGCGGTCACCCGCAGCTGTTGCGCACGTTCGCGCAGGCGCCCGGTTTGTGCGGCGTCCCAGTTCAGGTACAGCGCGTGGTGGCCTTGCAGGTGGGCGGGCGGGCGCGGTGCGAAGCTGGACGCCAGGGTGGTCGGGCCTTCGAAGCCGCGCAACTTGTCCTGCCAGAAGCGTTGCAGGTGATCGCCCGAGTGCTGGCTCAACCACTGAATGTAATCGCGGTACTGACCACGCTTTTCAGCTTGAGGTTGGCCGTTGTACAGGGCGAACACTTCCCCCAGCAGCCGCGAATTTGACCAGCCGTCCATAAGGATGTGGTGGCTGGTCCAGATCAAGTGCAGACGGTCTTCGCCCAGCTTCACCAACGTCAGGCGGGTCAGCGGTGCGGTCAGCAGGTCGAAGCCTTCGGCGCAGTCGGCAGTGGCCAGGGTGTCGAGATCGGTATCGCTGACCTCGCGGTCTTGCCAGTCCAGTATGCGCGCGGTCAGCGGGGCATGGCGGTAGACCAGTTGCAGTGGCTCGCTCAGGGCGTTGTCGGCCCAGAAACCGGTGCGCAGGATCTCATGGCGCTGGATCACGCTGTTCCATGCCGCGACGAAACGTTCGCTGTCCAGGCCTTGCACCGGCACCGCCATCTGGTTCACGTACAGCGCGGCCTCGGCGGCTTCCAGGGTGTGGAACAGCATGCCTTGTTGCATCGGCGACAGCGGGTAGAGGTCTTCGATCAGCGCCGGGTTCACCGGCAAACGGTCCAGTTGCGCCTGGGTCAGGTTGGTCAGCGGGAAGTCCGACGGCGTGACGCCTGTGTGCTGGCCGGCGCAGCAATGGGTAATCAGCGCGGTCAGTTCCTGTTGCAGGTCATCGGCCAGCGCCTGGATGGTGTCGGCGCGATGCAGGTCTTCGCTGTAGCCCCAGCTCAGGCTCAGCTCGCCGCCGAACACCTGCCCGGTGAGGGTCAGCCAGTTGCCCAGCGGCGCGTCCGGGTGCTGCTCCTGGCCAGTGCTTTCATGGGCCGGGATGAATATGGCGCTGTCGTCATGGCTGTCGAAGCTGGCGTCGAACTGGCCCAGATAGTTGAAGGTCAGGCGTGGTGTCGGCAGGGCGTTCAGGGTCTGTTGCGCCTGCCCATCACCCAGGTAGCGCAGGGCGCCGTAGCCGATGCCACGGTTAGGCACCGCGCGCAGTTGCTCCTTGATCTGCTGGATCGATTCGCCAAGGTCAGCAGTCGGGGTCAGTTGCACCGGATACAGGCTGCTGAACCAGCCGAGAGTACGGGTCAGGTCGACGCCGTCGAACAGCTCTTCGCGGCCATGGCCTTCGAATTCGATCAGGCTGCTGGCGTGTCCGGTCCAGCGGGTGATGACGCGGGCGAGGGCGGTCAGCAGCAGGTCGTTGATCTGCGTGCGGTAGGTCGCCGGGGCATCCTGCAGCAGTTGCCGGGTCAGCGCCTTGCTCAGGCGGGTTTGCAGGCTGCGGCCGTGGCGGTTGCTCAAGCTGCCTTGTGGGTTGTCCACTGGCAGGTCGATCGGGGCGCCATTGAGTTGCTTCTGCCAGTAATCGAGTTGCTGCTGCAGCGCGCCGTCGCGGGCGTGGTCTTGCAACCGTTCGGCGAAGGTCTGGATGGCGCTGGTCTTGCTCGGCAATTGTAGCGGCTGAGCGTTTTGCAGTTGCTGATACGCCGCTTGCAGGTCTTCGAACAGTATCCGCCACGACACGCCGTCCACTGCCAGGTGATGGATCACCAGCAGCAGGCGCTGACCGCCGCCGTGCAGGTCAACCAACAAGGCGCGCAACAGCGGGCCATGGCTCAGGTCCAGGCTGAGCTGGGTCTGGTTGGCCAAGGCGTCGAGGTCGTTCAGGGTGCCGTTGGCGCGTTGCAGCAGCGGCGCCTGTTGCCAGTCGGCCTGCAGGGTCGCCAGCGGCCGGTAATCGGCGAACCATTCGCCGCCGTGCTGGCTGAAGGTCAGGCGCAGGGCATCGTGGTGCTCGACCATGGCTCGCAAGGCCTGCTCCAGCACCTCGGCGTCGAGGGGCTGGCGCGGTTCCAGCAGCACCGACTGGTTCCAGTGCTGGCGCTCGGGGATGTCGGTGTCGAAGAACACCCGATGAATCGGCAGCAGCGGCATCGAGCCGACCGACAGGCCTTGATCCACCTGAGTTTCGTCGCCACTGCGGGCCACGCTGGCCAGGGCTTGTACAGTCTGGTGCTGGAACAGGTCTTTGGGGGTGATGCCGATGCCGACCAGCCGCGCACGGCTGACCACCTGGATCGACACGATGGAGTCGCCGCCCAGTTCGAAGAAATTGTCGGTGAGACCGACCCGCTCGATCTTCAACACGTCCTGCCAGATGTTCGCCAACGCCTGCTCGGTCGCGCTTCGTGGCGCCACGTAAACCTTGCTCGATTGGCTGACATCCGGCGCCGGCAGGGCCTTGCGGTCGAGCTTGCCGTTGGGGCTCAGCGGCAGCTGTTCGAGGAACAGCCACAGGCTCGGCACCATGTAGTCAGCGAGGTTCGCCAGCAGGCGGGTTTTCAGGTATTCGCGCAGCTCGTCATGGGACAGGCGGGCGGCGCGCTCGTTGGGCACGACGTAGCCCACCAGTTGCTGACCAGTCGGCCCTGTGGCGGCAATCACCACTGCTTCGCGTACCGACTCCAGCTCCATCAGGCGGGTTTCGATTTCACCCAATTCGATGCGCAGGCCGCGGATTTTCACCTGATGATCGATGCGCCCGCGATAGTCGATCACGCCGTCGGCACGGGCGCTGGCGAGGTCGCCGGTGCGGTACAGGCGTTCGCCGTCGCCGTATGGGCTGGTGACGAAACGCTCGGCGGTCAGCGCCGCACGGCGGTGATAACCACGGGCCAGGCCGATGCCGCCCAGGTACAGCTCGCCGATCACGCCGACGGGCACCGGTTGCAGCTCGGCGTCGAGCACGTAGGTGCGCAGGTTGGCAATCGGTTGACCGATCGGTACCGCATCGCGGCCTTCTTCGCGGCAGGTCCAGTGTGTGACGTCGATGGCCGCTTCGGTCGGGCCGTAGAGGTTGAACAACCCGGCATTAGGCAGTTTGGCGAACACCTGCTGTTGCGTATCCACTGGCAGTGCTTCACCGCTGCAGACGATACGCGAGAGGCTTGTGCAGCCCGTGACATCCGGGTCGAGCAGGAAGGCCTGCAGCATCGACGGCACGAAGTGCAGGGTGGTGACGTGGTGCTCGCGGATCAGTTCGACCAGCCTGGCCGGGTCGCGGTGATCCCCCGGCGCTGCCACGGCCAGACGGGCGCCGGTCATCAGCGGCCAGAAGAACTCCCACACCGACACGTCGAAGCTGAACGGGGTTTTCTGCAACACCGTGTCGCGGGCTGTCAGGTCGTAGGCCTGCTGCATCCAGTGCAGACGGTTGGTTAGCGCGGTGTGACGGTTGCCTGCGCCTTTCGGTTTGCCGGTGGAACCCGAGGTGTAGATCACGTAGGCGAGGTTTTCCGGATCGACCTGCACCTGCGGGCTGTCGGTGCGATAGCTGCGCAGATCCAGCGTATCGAGGGCCAGCACCGGCAGGTGCTGCGGCACAGGCAATTGCCCATGCAGATGGCTCTGGGTCAGCAACAGGCTGACTGCGCTGTCCTCGATCATGTAGGCCAGCCGCTCGCGCGGGTACTCCGGGTCCAGCGGCACATAGGCCCCGCCGGCCTTGAGGATCGCCAGCAGGCCCACGACCATTTCCACGGAGCGCTCGACGGCAATGCCCACCAACACGTCCGGGCCGACACCCGACTCGATCAGCCTGTGGGCCAGGGCGTTGGCGCGCTGGTCGAGCTGGCGATAGCTCAGTGGTTGCCCGCCGAAGATCAGCGCGATGGCGTCCGGGGTGGCCTGCACCTGGGCCTCGATCAGGCGCTGCACCGGGGTGTGCAGATCAAAGCGCGCGGCGGTGTCGTTCCAGCCCTCGATGAGGGTGTGCTGTTCGTCAGCCGAGAGCAGGTGCAGTTCGGCCACCGGCTGTTGCGGGTCGGCGATCAGGCTCTGCAGCAGTGCCTGCCAGTGCCGCGCCATGCGCGCGATGGACGCGGCGTCAAACAGGTCGGTGGCGTAGGTGAAGCTGGCGGCGAGCGTGGTGTCGGATTCAAAGGTGTTGAGGGTCAGGTCGAACTGCGCACTCTGATCCTCGGTCATCAGCCCTTCGATGCTTAGCCCCGGCAGCGTTTTTGCAGGCTGGCTGTCGCTCTTGCTGCCGTTCTGGTGGTTGTACATCACCTGAAACAACGGGCTGTGGCTGAGGCTGCGCTCCGGTTGCAGGGCGTCCACCAATTGCTCGAACGGCAGGTCCTGATGGGCCTGGGCGTCGAGGGCCGTTTGTCGAACCTGTTGCAGCAGCTCGCTGAAACTCAGGCGCTGGCGGAACTGCGCCTTGAGTACCTGGGTGTTGACGAAGAAGCCGATCAGGCCTTCGGTTTCCACCCGGTTGCGGTTGGCGATCGGCACGCCGACGCGAATGTCGGACTGGCCGCTGTAGCGATGCAGCAGGGTCTGGAACGAAGCCAGCAACAGCATGAACGGCGTGACGTTGTGCTGCTGGGCCAGGCGCTTGAGGGCGGCGGCGGTGTCGTCGCCAAGGTCGATGTCCAGATGCGCACCACGATAACTGCGCTGCGCCGGGCGTGGACGGTCCAGCGGCAGCTCCAGCACCGGTTGCTCATCCCCCAGTTGCGCTGACCAGTACGCCAGTTGTTTTTCGCGCTCGCCAGCGTCCATCCACTGTCGTTGCCAGATCGCGTAGTCGACGTACTGCACGGCCATGGGCGGCAGCGCGGCGTCGCGATGTTGAGTCTCGGCGGCGTACAGCTCGATCAGTTCGTTGACCATCACCTGCATCGACCAGAAATCCGAGACGATATGGTGTTGGCTCAGCACCAGCACATGCTCGTCGTCGGCGACGCTGAGCAGCTTTACCCGCAGCAGCGGGCCGTGCTCCAGGTCGAACAGTCCGCGGTTGGCGCGTTGAATGAACGCCTCGATGTGCAACTGGCGGGTGTGCTCGTCGTCGATCTGATCGAGGGTCTCACGACCGATGCGCAGAGCCTGCTCGGCGTGGATCACCTGCACACTGCGTTCATCCACCTGGGCGAAGGTGGTGCGCAGGGTTTCGTGGCGGGCGATCAGGTGGTTGAAGCTGCGCTCCAGCGCCGCGATGTCCAGCGCGCCGCGCAGACGCAGGGCGGTGGGGATGTTGTAGGCGCTGCTCAGCGGGTCCAGTTGCCAGAGGAACCACTGGCGCTCCTGGGCATAGGACAGTGCCAGCGGCTGGCGACGGTCGGCCAGCGGAATGTCTGAAACGACGGCCGGCTTGACGTCCAGCGCCTCGACGAAGGCGTGCAGGGTGCTGTGGGCAAACAGGGTCTGCAACGGCACCTGCACGTCCAGCGCCTGACGCAGGCGCGAGACGATTTGCGTGGCCAACAGCGAATGGCCGCCGAGCTCGAAGAAGTTGTCGTCCAGGCCGACGCGCTCGACCTTGAGCACTTCGCACCAGATGTCGGCGACCTGCTGCTCGAACGCCGTGCGCGGCGCCCGGTAGTCCGCCTGTTGCTGGCGAGCATCGGGGGCGGGCAGGGCTTGGCGGTCGAGCTTGCCGTTGCCGGTCAGCGGCAGTTGATCCAGGAACAGCAGATGTGCCGGGACCATGTAATCCGGCAGGCGGGCCTTGAGATGCGTCTTGATCGACTCGCGAAGTGCGCTGTCGTCGCCATCATTGGCCACCAGATACGCGACCAGTTGCGCGCCGCTGGCGCCGTCCGCGGCCACAACGGCGACTTCGCGGATCGCCGGGTGCAGCAGCAGACGGGCTTCGATCTCGCCCAGTTCGATACGGAAACCACGAATCTTCACCTGCTGATCGATACGGCCGACGTATTCGATGCTGCCGTCGTTGCGGTAGCGCGCCAGATCACCAGTGCGGTACAGCCGCCCACCGCAGGTGCTGAACGGGTCAGGAATGAAACGCGTGGCGGTCAGGTCGCTACGGTTGTGATACCCCCGCGCCAGACCGGCCTGGGCAGCGCCTTGATGGCCGACGTGCAGCTCACCGATACAGCCTTTCGGCACCGGGTTGAGCTGGCTGTCGAGCACGTACCAGGACAAGTCCTCGATGGGCGCGCCGATGGGGCTGGCAGCGTCCTGGTGCAGGTCGGCGAGGCTGATCGGCCGCCAGGTGACGTGGACCGTGGTCTCGGTGATGCCATACATGTTGATCAGTTGTGGCGTGTTTCTGGCGGTGTGTGCGCCGCTGAACAGCTCCAGCCAAGGGCGCAGGCTCTGTACTTCCAAGGCCTCACCACCGAACACCACGTAGCGCAGGGCCAGTTCGGCGCGTCGCTCGCGGCAGGCCACCTGTTGCAGCGGCTTGAACGCCGACGGCGTCTGGTTGAGCACGGTGACGCCTTGCTCGCAGAGCAGGGCGTAGAAATCTTCGGTGCAACGGCTGACCGCATGCGGGACGATGACCAGCCGCCCGCCATACAGCAGCGCGCCGAAAATCTCCCACACAGAAAAGTCGAAGGCGTAGGAGTGGAACAGGCTCCAGACATCATTCGGGCCGAAATCGAACCAGGCCTCGGTGCTCTTGAACAGGCGCAGCACGTTGTGGTGGGTCAGCAGCGCACCTTTGGGCTGGCCGGTGGAGCCGGAGGTGTAGATGACGTAGGCGAGGTTTTGCGGGTCGATGCTGATGTCGGGGTTTTGCTCGTCAGCGGCATCGCCGTTGCTCTCCTGTAGGCGCCCGCTTGCTCGCGATGGGGGATGATCTGCCGCATCAGTGTTGGCTGACACACTGCAATCGCGGGCAAGCGCGCTCCTACAGGCTTGCATGGTGAGGGAGAGAACTTGCACATCCGCAGGCACCGGCAAACGCGCCAGCGCACCGTCCTCAGCCAGCAGCAGGGCAATGCCGCTGTCCTGGATCAGAAACACCAGACGCTCCTGGGGATAGCTCGGGTCCAGCGGCACATAGGCGCCGCCGGCTTTGAGGATCGCCAACAGACCGATGATCAGCTCCAGGCTGCGGTCGCTGGCCAGACCCACGCGCACCTCCGGGCCGACGCCTGCGGCGATCAGGCGATGGGCCAGGCGGTTGGCGCGACGGTTGAGCTGGTCGTAGCTCAGGTGCTCATCACCCAGGGTCAGCGCAATCGCATCGGGGGCACGAGCAGCCTGGGTTTCGATCAGCCGATGCAAGCTGCCCGTGCACTGGCGCTCGAGCGGCTGCGGGTTCCACTGCGCGATAGTGCGCTGTTGTTCGTTGGCGTCCAGCAGCGGCAGTTCGCCGATACGCTGAGCGGGATCTTCGACGATGGCCCGCAGCAGTGCGTGGAAGTGCTGCGCCATGCGCTGGACGGTCTTGGCTTCGAACAGGTCGGTGGCCCAGGTCCAGGAAGCAATCAGGCCGTCGTCGGAATCGAAGGTGTTGAGGGTCAGGTCGAACTGCGACGTCGGGTTGTCCCAGTTCAGGTCCTCGACCTGCAGCGGCGTGTCCTGGGCCGCCTCGGCCTTGCCAGCGCTCTGGTGGTTGTACATCACCTGGAACAGCGGGTTGTGGCTCAGGCTGCGTTGCGGATGCAGCGCCTCGACCAGTTGCTCGAAGGGCAGGTCCTGATGGGCCTGGGCGTCCAGCGCGTGCTGGCGGACCTGTTGCAGCAAGTCGCGAAAGCTCGTCTGACTGTCGAAACGGCTGCGCAGCACCTGAGTGTTGACGAAAAAGCCCAGCAGACGCTCGGTTTCCACCCGGTTGCGGTTGGCGTTGGGCACGCCGACGCTGATCTCGCTCTGGCGGCTGTAGCGGTGCAGCAGGGTCTGGAACGCTGCCAGCAAGAGCATGAACGGCGTGACGTTTTCCCGTTGCGCCAGTAGCTTGAGGGCGCGATTGAGGGCGCCGTCGAACTCGACGTCAAGGCTTGCACCGCGATGGCTTTGAGTGGCCGGGCGCGGGTGATCCAGCGGCAATTCCAGCACCTGCTGTTCGCCGGCCAGGCGCGCAGTCCAGTAGGCCAGTTGCCGTTCGCGCTCACCGGCGTCCATCCAGTGGCGTTGCCAGATGGCGTAGTCGGCGTATTGAATGCTCAGCTCGGGCAGGGCGTCCGGCTGATTCAGGCAGGCTGCGGCGTACAGCTCGACCAGCTCGCCGACCATCACCTGCATCGATGCGCCGTCGGAGACGATGTGGTGCTGGGTCAGCACCAGCACATGTTCGTCGTGATCGATGCGCAGTAGCTTCACCCGCAGCAGCGGGCCGTTGTGCAAATCGAACAATTCACCGACCGCCTGTTCGACGTAGGTTTTGATCTGCGCCTCGACATCGGCGTCCCGTTGCGCCAGTTCATCGACACTGATCGGCAAGGTCTGCTCGGCGGCGATGCGCTGATGCACGCCGTTGTCGGTCTGGATGAAGGTGGTGCGCAGGCTCTGGTGGCGGGCAATCAGACGATTGAAGGCGTGATTGAGCGCCGGCACGTCCAGCGGCCCGCGCAGACGCAGGGCGCTGGGGATGTGATAGGCGGCGCTGTGCGGGTCCAGTTGCCAGAGGAAGAATTGCCGCTCCTGAGCGAAGGACAGCGGCAGCTCAGCGTATTCCGATTGCACCTCGGGGATCGGCAGGTTGGCCGGCGACACACCCTCGGCGAGCATCTTGTCGAGGAACTGGCGACGCTTGTCCAGCGGCAGGGTGATGAAGCGACGGGCAATCCGCGCGGCAGCGATCCGGTCCATTACACAGCCCCCCGTTGAGTGATCAGCAGGTCGCGGTCAAGGGTGGGGGTCAATGGGGTCATGATCGATCTCGTTGCCGTGCACGGAGTGAATAAGCGTTCTCAAAAGAACGAAGCGTGGCGGGCGAGATTTAGCGGGGAGTTGCTGGCGTCATCGCAGCTGTCCGCGAACCGGTGAGCGCCGGCTTGCTGGCGAAAGCGGTGGGTCAGTCGACGGCCATGCGGCGGACAGTCCGCATTCGCCAGCAAGCCGGCTCCCACAGCTTTTGGCCAGAATCAAAGGCATCGCGCATCGACAACGTTCGCGTGTTTTACAGATCGTCGAACATCGCTTCCAGCGCGCTCAGCTTGTGGGTATCGATGGGGCTGGCGTGTTGTTGCAGGTGATTGGCCAAGGATGCGAGGGTCGGGTGCTGGAACAGGTGCTGCGGGGCCATGGGCAGGCCGGCTTCCAGTTGCACGCGGGAGACGATTTGCATCACCAGCAACGAATGCCCGCCCAGCTCGAAGAAGTGATCGTTGAGGCCAACCTGATCCAGTTCCAGCACGTCCTGCCAGATAGCGGCGAGTTGCTTTTCCAGTGCGGTGTGCGGGGCGATGTAGCCGTGCTGCAACTGGCTGGCGTCGGCCTTGGGCAGGGCCTTGCGATCAATTTTGCCGTTGGGGCTCAGGGGCATTTTTTCGAGGAACAGAATGTAGGCCGGGATCATGTAGTCCGGCAGGGTTTCGCGCAGTTGCGCCTTGATACGTTCTCTCAGTTCGGCGTGTTGTTCGGCATTGGCGCCGGCTTTCGACGTGTCAGTTGGCACCACGTAGGCCACCAATTGCAGGCCATTGTTACCCGGTTGCGCGACCACCAGCGTGTCGCGCACGGCATCCTGTTCCGCCAGCCGCGCTTCGATCTCGCCCAGCTCGATGCGAAAGCCACGGATCTTCACCTGATGGTCGATTCGGCCGACGTATTCGATGACGCCGTCTGCGTTGTAGCGGGCCAGATCGCCCGTGCGATACAGGCGGCCACCGGAGCTGCTGAAGGGGTCGGGCAGGAAGCGTTCGGCACTCAGGCCTGGGCGGTTGAAATAGCCGCGAGCCAACAGCTCGCCGCCGATCAGCAGTTCGCCGACCACGCCCACCGGTGCAGGTAAGCCGCTGTCGTCCAACAGGTAGATGCTGCGACCTGCG
>NZ_JBWKWB010000043.1:0-26997 GCF_059421985.1 Pseudomonas sp. GW821-FHT02A11 | reverse complement strand
TGCTGAAGAAAAAGCAGGATTACGACCCTGCCAGACGTTTGGGGGTTGCCCCCCAAACATAGAATCTCCCACAGGTTGGGTATGCGTTTGGTTCGGTACATCGGGCGTATTAAATATCCGAAACCTTCACCCAACGCATCTCCCTGGCCGCCACGCGAATCGCCGTTGCCAATCGCTCCACCTCCAGCGCCTCGGCAAAATCCGGCCCTTCATTGCCCTGGCCGGTCAACGCCTGAATCAATGCATGCACTTCCAGGGTCTTGAGCTCGTTGTAGCCCAATTGATGCCCCGGCGCCGGGCAGAACGCGGCGTAACCGGCTTGAGCAGGCCCTGCGAGAATCCGCTGAAACCCGTCACGACCCGGCTCTCCAGCTCGGTACAGGCGCAGCTCATTCAGACGCTCTTGGTCAAACGACAACGTGCCTTGAGTGCCACTGATCTCGAAACTCAGGTGATTCTTGTAGCCATGCTTGAGCCAGCTGGTGCCAAAGGTGCCGCGCGCGCCATTGGCGAAGCGCAGCAGCGCGTAGGTCTGGTCGTCGATGGCGATCTGGCGCTGGTCCTGACTGCCTTGGGACGCAGGGCGCTGAGCGTGCACGGTGTGCGAGTCGGCGCACACCGCCTCGATATCGCCCAACAGGTAACGGGCCATGGCCAGCAGGTGACTGCCCAAGTCCGCCAGCGCACCACCGGCGTGAGCCTGTTCGCAACGCCAGGACCACGGCTGCTGCGGGTCGCCCATGAAGTCTTCGCTGAATTCACCCTGAAAGCTGACGATCTGTCCCAGCTCGCCGCTTTCAATCATCTGCCGCGCCAGGCCCAGGATCGGGTTGTGCTGGTAGTTGTAGCCGACGCGGGTCACGACCCCGGCCTTGCGCGCCGCGCTGTGCATCTCGCGGGCCTGCTCCAGGCTCACTGCCAGCGGTTTCTCGCAGTACACCGCCTTGCCCGCTTCCAGCGCCGCCATGGCCATGGGGAAGTGCAGGTGATTGGGCGTGGTGATGGCCACTAGATTCACCGTCGGGTCGTTGATCAGCTGTTGCCAGTGGGCGTGGCTGCGATCGAAGCCCCAGGAGCGTGCGCATTGTTCAGCGCGGGCGGCATCGGCGTCGGCCAGTGCGACGAGCTTGAGGTTGACCGCAAGGTCGAAAGTCGTGCGGGCGTTGTGAAAGGCCAGGGCGTGTGCCCGACCCATGAAGCCTGTGCCGATCAGGCCGATACCCAGATCCCGAAGAGATGTTTCGCGCATGACAAGCGTCCTTGGAGGATTGTTGTTGTGCGGAAAATGTATTCGGGGATGGCGCTGGATGGAATCTTTATTCCATCAAATAGACCTCAGATTCGCCTCACCTTTACCGCGGGTGAAAGATCTGTGGGAGCGAATTCATTCGCGAGACGTAGGCACAACCGGCACACAGGTGCCGATTGTATGAATGCCTCGCGAATGAATTCGCTCTCACAGGGAATCACCCAACGAACGTGACTCAGGTCCTCAGGACAGAAACCCGCCATCCACATTCAACGCCACACCCGTGGTGTAGCTCGATGCATCGCTGGCCAGGTACAGCACGGTGCCAGCCATTTCGCTCGGCGCGGCCACACGCTTGAGGGGGATCTGCGCCAGTGCGGTTTTCAGAATCGCTTCATTGCTCACCAGCGCCGAGGCGAACTTGGTGTCGGTCAGGCCCGGCAGCAGGGCGTTGCAGCGGATGCCGAACTGGGCGCATTCCTTGGCGAAGACCTTGGTCATGTTGATCACTGCCGCCTTGGTCACCGAATAGATGCCCTGGAACACCCCCGGGGAAACGCCATTGATCGACGCCACGTTGATGATGCTGCCGCCGCCGTGCTCGCGCATCAGCTTGCCGGCCTCAACAGACATGAAGAAGTAACCGCGAATGTTCACGTCGACGGTCTTTTGGAAGGCGCCCAGGTCGGTGTCCAGCACGTTGCAGAACTGCGGGTTGGTGGCCGCGTTGTTGACCAGAATGTCGAGGCGGCCGAATTCTTCACGAATGCGCGCAAAGACCCCGCTGATCTGCTCCATCTCGCCGATGTGACAGGCGATGGCAGTGGCTTTGCCGCCGTCGGCGATGATTGCGTCGGCCACGTGCTGGCAGCCTTCGAGCTTGCGGCTGGATACGATGACGTGGGCGCCTTGCTGGGCCAGCAGCCGGGCGATGGCCTCGCCGATGCCGCGGCTGGCGCCGGAAACAAAGGCGATCTTGCCGTCGAGGTCGAACAGTTGGGTCTTGGACATGTTGCCTTCCTTATCGTGTCGCAATCGGAGTCGGGAGCGGTTACAGGCTGGAACGGCCGATGACCTGCAAGGCCATGTGTTCGAGCAGCTTGTTCATGTGAATGAACTGGGCAAAGCGTTTGTCCTGGGTCTGGCCGTGGAAAAACCGGTAATAGATCTGCTGGACGATGCCTGCCAGACGGAACAGACCGTAGGTGTAGTAAAAGTCGAAATTGTCGATGCGAATCCCGGAACGTTCGGCGTAGTACGCCACGAACTGCTCTCGGGTCAGCATCCCCGGCGCGTGGCTCGGCTGGCGGCGCATCAGCTGCACGGGCGCAGGGTCATCGGCCTGAATCCAGTACGCCAGGCTGTTGCCCAGGTCCATCAGCGGATCGCCCAGGGTGGTCAGTTCCCAATCCAGCACGCCGATGATCTGCATCGGGTTGTTCGGGTCCAGAATCACGTTGTCGAAGCGGTAGTCGTTGTGCACCAGACTGGATGTCGGGTGATCGGCGGGCTTCTTGTCGTCGAGCCAGCGCGCGACCTTTTCCCAGCGCGGCGCATCCGGGGTCAGGGCTTTTTCGTAACGCGCGGTCCAGCCGTGGATCTGCCGCTCGACGTAGCCCTGGGGCTTGCCCAGATCGCCAAGCCCGCAGGCGGTGTAGTCGACCTGATGCAGGTCTACCAGCTTGTCGATGAAGCTCTTGCACAGGGCTTCGGTTTGCGCGGCGTCGAAGTTCAGCTCGGCGGGGAGTTCGGAGCGCAGGATGATGCCCTTGACCCGCTCCATGACATAAAACTCGGCGCCGATCACTGACTCATCGGTGCAATGCACGTAGGCCTTGGGGCAGTAAGGGAAGGCGTCCTTGAGCTGATTGAGAATGCGAAATTCCCGGCCCATGTCGTGGGCGCTCTTGGCCTTGTGGCCGAACGGCGGACGGCGCAGCACGAATTCCTGCTCGGGGTATTTGAGCAGGTAGGTGAGGTTGGATGCGCCACCGGGAAACTGGCTGATCTGCGCGGAGCCGCTCAGCCCCGCAATGTGCGCCTTGAGGTAAGGGTCGATCAGCGCGGCGTCGAGTTCTTCGCCGGATCGAACCTGGGTGGACTGGTCGGTTAGCGCCATGCTTATCCCTGCTGTTTATTTTCAAGGGTCAGGATCATTGACTAATCTAATGCGCCCCCGGTCCTGCGAACAAGCTATGCCGCGCCTTATTGGCGAGCGTGTTACAGGTCGATCAGTCGCCTTGATCAGCCACGCTCGGAAACCATGGAGCAAAAAAAACCGAAGCCCGCAAGCTTCGGTTTTTCGGGTTCACTTCGCAATTACGAAGGGAACAGCTCGCTCAGTTTCATCGCCAGCATCATGTCGCCTTCGGCGCGCAGCTTGCCGGCCATGAAGGCCTGCATGCCGTCGGTTTCGCCGCTGACGATGCCTTCCAGGGTTTCGCCGTCCATCACCAGAGTGACTTGCGCGTCAGGGTTCTCGCCTTCCTGCAACTCGCAGGTCTTGTCCTTGACGATCAGCGAAAAGTTCTTGGTGTCGTCGATACGGAAACCGAACACCAGGTCCAGGCCCGCAGCGGCTTCGGGGTTGAACTTGGCTTTCATCGCTTGTACGGCATCGGCTACGGAGGTCATGGTGTCATCCTTTATATGAGTGATTGCAGGCACCTTGCGGGTGCGATTGGCCGGGCTCAGCGGTAAGTGATGAGCTCCGGCGCCTTCATCAGTTGCAGGTGCGCGTGACTGTTGAAGGAAGCCAGGGACACCTCGCGTCCACGGAATTTAAGCTGGTTGAGCGAGGTGTTGACGATTTGCCAGTTGAGTTCGAACGCCTGGGTCGCCGGCATCTGAGTGATCAGGTGGAGCAGGGCGGTGATGGTGCCGCCGGAGGTGAACACGGCGATGCGATCGCTTGGGCCTGCGCTGTCGAGAATGCGGTTCAGCCCCGATTGCACTTGTTCGACGAACGCCAACCAGCTTTGCAGCGCCGGAGTGTCGTGCTCGCCGCCCAGCCAGCGGCCGATGATCAGCGCGAACAGGCGCTGAAACTCGGCGCGATTGTGCGCGGCGTTGCGCATGACTTCCAGCGCCTCGGGCTCGTCCGGTAACAGGGCCGGGAGCAGGGCGCGGATGACGGCTTCGGCATCGAATTCGTTGAACGAAGGGTCGGTTTCCAGGGCAGGAGTGGCAAGGCCTGCAGCGTTCAGTTGCGCCAGCGCCGTTTCGGCGGTGTGGCGTTGACGAAACAGGCTGCCCGACAGGCAACGATCGAACGTCAGGCCCAGCTGCGCCAAGTGCGCGCCGAGGACTTCGGCCTGGCGATAGCCGGTCGGGGACAGGACGTCATAATCGTCTGCACCAAAGGAGGCCTGGCCATGTCGGATGAGGTAGATGCTGCCCACGTCCGTGTCGTCCCGGTACGTTGAAAGTGTTGGGAGGTTATGAGGGCGGTGCAGGGTCTGTCAATGAAAAAACATACGCTTGTTTGAATTGTTCAATTGTCACCATCTTTGACGGTCGTCCGGCTGGCCCGGCGCGGGGCACGCCGGTATGCTGAGGCCATTCGCCGATCCTGTCCCGGATCTGACATGTTGGTAAGGAGTCTTTGTGGAGTTTATTTTCGATTACGCCAGCTTTCTGGCAAAAACCGTCACGGTGGTGATTGCGATCATCGTGGTGCTGGTGGTCATCGCCTCGATGCGTGGCCGCGGGCGCCGCAGTGGCGGTGGTCAGTTGCACGTGACCAAACTCAATGATTTCTACAAGGGCCTGCGTGATCGGCTGGAAGGCTCGCTGCTGGATAAGGCCCGGCTCAAGGCGCTGCGCAAGTCCCAGGCCAAGGCACTGAAAAAGGACAAAAAGCAGACCGAGGTCAAACCCCGCGTTTACGTGCTGGATTTCGACGGCGACATCAAAGCCTCGGCCACCGAGAGCATGCGTCACGAGATCACCGCGCTGCTGACCTTGGCCACTGAAAAGGACGAAGTGGTGCTGCGTCTGGAAAGCGGCGGCGGCATGGTTCACAGCTATGGCCTGGCCTCCTCGCAACTGGCGCGAATCCGTCAGGCAGGCATTCCACTGACCATCTGCATCGATAAGGTGGCGGCCAGTGGCGGCTACATGATGGCCTGTATCGGCAACCGCATCATCAGTGCGCCGTTTGCCGTGCTGGGCTCTATTGGCGTGGTCGCGCAACTGCCCAACGTCAATCGTCTGCTGAAAAAGCACGACATCGACTTTGAAGTGCTCACCGCGGGCGAATACAAACGCACCCTGACCGTGTTTGGCGAAAACACCGAGAAGGGCCGCGAGAAGTTCCAGCAGGACCTGGACATCACCCACGAGCTGTTCAAGAACTTCGTCGCCAGCTACCGCCCGCAGTTGCAGATCGATGAAGTGGCCACCGGTGAAGTGTGGCTGGGCATGGCCGCGAAGGACAAACTGCTGGTCGATGAGCTCAAGACCAGTGATGAATACCTGGCGGACAAAGCCAAGACTGCAGAGGTCTTCCACCTGCATTACGCCGAGCGCAAGAGCCTGCAGGAGCGCGTTGGGCTGGCGGCCAGCGGTTCCGTGGATCGCCTGGTTACCGGCTGGTGGAGCCGGTTGATTCAGCAGCGGTTCTGGTAAGGAAATTTCGGGGGGGGCGTTTAACCCTGTGGGAGCGAATTCATTCGCGAGAGGTCGTTATGACCGACACGTCTCTGTCGGATGTACCCTCGCATCGCGAATGAATTTGCTCCCACAGATTCATTACATGCCTCCAGATAGGCTGCGTCAGCCCCAAACAAAAAGCCCCGGCTTCTCGCGAAACCGGGGCTTTTTGTTGCACGTTGTTCAGCGTCGAATCAACGACGACGGAACAGCGGCAGTGGCTCGTCGGTAGCCGCCTGGTACGTCACGGAGAAGTCCTTTAGGCTCTCCAGTGCTTCGTACGGGTCTTTGTCCGGGCGAATGGCGAAGGCGTCGAAGCCGCAGCGGCGCAGGTAGAACAACTGGTCGCGCAGTACGTCGCCGATGGCGCGCAGCTCGCCCTTGAAGCCGTAACGATCACGCAGCAGACGTGCGTTGGAGTAGCTGCGGCCATCGGTGAACGCCGGGAAGTTCAGGGCAATGACCTGAAACTGGTTGGCGTCATCACCGATTTCCTCGGCTTCTTCATCGCTGTCCAGCCACACACCCAGACCGCCATCGCGGGCCTTGAGCGCGTGACCGTGGTCGCGCCACAGGGCCAGCGGCACGATCAGGTCGTCGCAGTTGGACAGGCTGTCGAAGGTCGTGTCCTTGGGCAACAGGTGCCAGGTTTCGTCGATGACTTCGTTGTTCTTAATGATTCGCTGCATAGACGCGCTCCTTGAAAGGGTCGATGCCGATACGCTGGTACGTGTCGATGAAGCGCTCGTCTTCGTTGCGTTTTTCGACGTAGACGTTGATCAGCTTCTCGATCACATCCGGCATGGCGTCCTGTGCGAACGACGGGCCAAGGATCTTGCCCAGGCTTGCATCCCGGCTGGCGCTCCCGCCCAGGGAAACCTGATAGAACTCCTCGCCTTTCTTGTCCACGCCCAGAATGCCGATATGGCCGACGTGGTGGTGGCCGCAGGCGTTCATGCAGCCGGAGATGTTCAGGTCCAGTTCACCGATGTCGAACAGGTAGTCCAGGTCGTCGAAACGGCGCTGGATGGATTCGGCGATCGGGATCGACTTGGCGTTGGCCAGCGAGCAGAAATCACCGCCAGGGCAGCAGATGATGTCGGTCAGCAAACCGATGTTCGGTGTCGCGAAACCTTGCTCGCGCAGCTCGCCCCACAGGGTGAACAGTTTGCTCTGCTCGACGTCGGCCAGAATCACGTTCTGCTCGTGGGAGGTGCGCAACTGGCCGAAGCTGTAGCGGTCGGCCAGGTCGGCAATGCCGTCCAGTTGCTTGTCGGTGACGTCGCCCGGCGCCACGCCAGTCGGCTTGAGCGACAGGGTCACGGCCACGTAGCCGGGCTTTTTATGGGCCAGCACGTTGCGGGTGCGCCAGCGGGCAAAGCCCGGGTTTTCGGCGTCCAGCTGAGCCAGTTCGGCGCTGAAGTCTGGCAGCACCTTGTACTCGGGGTCGACGAAGTGTTTGGCGACGCGATGCACTTCGGCTTCGGTCAGGGTGGTCTGGCCGCCGCGCAGGTGGGCCATTTCCGCCTCGACCTTTTCGGCGAAGACCTCAGGGGTCAGTGCCTTGACCAGGATCTTGATCCGGGCCTTGTACTTGTTGTCGCGACGGCCATAGCGGTTGTACACCCGCAGGATGGCGTCCAGGTAGCTCAACAGGTCCTGCCATGGCAGGAACTCGTTGATGAACGCGCCGACCACCGGGGTACGCCCCAGACCGCCGCCCACCAATACGCGGAAGCCCAGCTCACCGGCAGCGTTCTTGACCGGCTCAAGGCCGATGTCGTGCACTTCGATGGCGGCGCGGTCGGAGGTGGAGCCGTTGATTGCGATCTTGAATTTGCGTGGCAGGTAGGCGAATTCCGGGTGGAATGTCGTCCACTGACGCACGATCTCGCACCATGGGCGCGGGTCAACCAGCTCGTCGGCTGCAACGCCGGCGAACTGGTCCGTGGTGACGTTGCGCAGGCAGTTGCCGCTGGTCTGGATCGCGTGCATCTGCACGGTGGCCAGTTCAGCCAGGATGTCGGGGATGTCTTCCAGCGCCGGCCAGTTGAACTGCACGTTCTGGCGGGTGCTGATGTGCGCGTAGCCCTTGTCGTAGTCGCGGGCGATTTTCGCCAGCATGCGAGTCTGGCGCGAAGTCAGCTGGCCGTAAGGTACAGCCACGCGCAGCATCGGCGCGAAGCGCTGGATATAAAGGCCGTTTTGCAGGCGAAGCGGGCGGAACTCTTCTTCGCTGAGCTCGCCGGCCAGATAGCGGCGGGTCTGGTCGCGGAACTGCTTGACGCGGTCCTCGACGATCCGCTGATCGTACTCGTCGTATACGTACATGGTGGTCCTGTTCTCAGGCGGTTCACTGCTGCTTGGACGATCTGAGAGGCGATGCGGTGCCGCCTGCATTCAGGATGTCCCAACAAATCTGCGCGCACGGTCGCGCAGCCTCAACGAGGCCGGGGGGAGGTTACCAGTTTGGGGATATGCGCAAAAGTGATGTTTGAATATAAGCAAAGAACTGAACGTGCTAAGCGCTTGGTCGGTTGCTCATACCCATACTTGTGATAAGGATAAAGCTCGACTTTACTCTGCGCATGGCCGAGGTCAACCGTCTTCGGTCCGCTTCATGTGCAATCACCGACAAAATCTACAAGAGGCGATGCAATGAGTAACCACCACCCTAAAACTGCCAAGTCCGACAGCCATGTGGACGCCTGGGCGATCCTTTTCATCATCATTCTTGTCGTGGGGGCTGCCGTTTTCTGGGTCAGTCACCAGTAACGTGACACTGCTCTTCAACGCCGGGTACAACTTACCCCACAGCTGCCGATGAGGTATAAGCAGGCCTGTGCAGGTGGGTTGCACGTTCTCGGTGTTGAGGCTCGGTGTCCATGATCAGGTTTTTCAGTGGCTGCCTCATCGGTGTGGTGGCCTGGCTGTGGGTGGGAAGTGCGTGGGCAGCCTCGGTGGTGTTTCTCAATCCCGGCTCTGCTCCGGACCCCTACTGGAACAGCTATTCGCGCTTCATGCAGGCGGCGGCCGATCGCCTGGGCATGGATCTGACGATTCACTACACCGACCGTGATACCCGCACGCTGTTGAGCTTTGCCCGTCAGGCGCTGCAGGGCAAGCAGCGGCCCGATTACCTGGTGTTCTCCAACGAACTGAACGTCGCTCCGGAGATCCTGCGCCTGTCCCTGGGCAGCGGCGTCAAGCTGCTGGCCGTCAACAACACCTTCACGACCGATCAGCTGAGCATTCTGGGCGATTTGCGCAGCCGTTATCCGGACTTCCTCGGCAGCATCGTGGCGAACGATGAGGAGGGCGGTTACCTGATCGCCAGGCGACTGATCGAGCTGCACCCGCCAGCGTCTGCCGGTCAGCCCGTCGAAATGCTCGCCTTCTCGGGAACCAACAGCACGCCGGTTTCCCTGCAGCGCGAGCAGGGGCTGTATCGTGCGTTGGCTGAACACCCGAACGTTCGTCTGCGCCAGATCGTGCTCGGCGGCTGGCGACGTGATCGCGCCAACGAGCAGGCCCAGGTGCTGCTCAAGCGCTACCCCGATGTGAGCCTGATCTGGGCGGCCAGCGACCTGATGGCCTTTGGCGTGATGGACGCTATCCGGGAAACCGGCAAGCAGCCGGGCAAGGACGTACTGCTGGGCACGATCAATGATTCCACCGCTGCATTGCAGTCGTTGCTCGAAGGCAATCTGAATGTGCTGGTGGGCGGGCACTTTACCCTCGGCGGCTGGGCGCTGGTGCTGCTCAATGACTACGATCACGCCGACAGCCAGACCCGTCAGCCCATCGGCACCTGGCGCGTACGGGCGATGCATATCCGCGAACGCCGCGACAGTGTGCTGTTCATGCAGGCGAACAATCGGGATGACTACGGTATCGACGTGCGCGAGTTTGTCGGCGGTCACAGCCCGCAAGGCGTGGCTTATCCGTTCGTGCGGGTGGGTGCTTCCAACTGACCTGCCCAGGCATCAGGGCACTGCAAAATGCAGCACCAGTTGCACGATGCCCAGCAACGCCAGGGCGAAGAGTGCGGTAAACGCGATGCCGATGATCACGAAATGCAGAGGCTTGCCGTGGCTGAAATCCCGCGCCCGATTCTTGTGGCTCTGCACGCCGAAGGCCGCCGCCATGACGCTGTGCAGCATCTGCCAGAAGGTGGGTGGTTTGGGATCGTCGGGGAGTTTCGGCGGGTCGTTGGATGGGCTGTCCATGTTCGCTCCAGCGCCTGTGAGGGGCTGGCGAAAGCATAGACGCAAATCGGTCGGGAGCAGGGGGGTCGACTCAATCCTTGTGGGAGACGCCGGAGGTGACGACGGCAGCGAAAACGGTGTGTCAAACAAACCGCATTCGCCACTGTCGCAGAGCTCCAGAAGGTCCCACAGGGTTTCATCTGCGGGTCTGTTGCCAGCTGGCTTGCGGGCGGTGGCATACCTCCGCCAGGAACATTCGGTTCGACACGATCCCTGTGGGAGCGAATTTATTCGCGAGGAGGGTCTGGGCGATGGAGAGGTGGTGGATGTACTGGCCTATCGCGACGAATTCGCTTCCACAATGGGGACCGTACACAGACCTAAGGCATGTGTACGGCCTTGATCGCTTAACTTACTCGTCATACCCCAGGTTAGGCGCCAGCCAGCGCTCGGTGACGCGCATTTCCTGGCCTTTGCGGGCGTTGTAGCTTTCCACCTGATCCTTGTCGACCTTGCCCACCGCAAAGTACTGCGCCTGCGGGTGAGCGAAATACCAGCCGCTGACCGCCGCTGCCGGGAACATCGCGTAGTGCTCGGTGAGGAACACGCCGCTGATGCCCGGCTTGCCGTCGCCCTGGGTCGGGTCGAGCAGGTCGAACAGCACGCCTTTCTCGGTGTGATCCGGGCAGGCCGGGTAGCCGGGGGCAGGGCGGATGCCTGCGTATTTCTCCTTAATGAGGTCCTCATTATCGAGTTGCTCATCAACCGCGTAACCCCAGTACTCTTTACGCACCTGCTGGTGCAGCCACTCGGCACAGGCCTCGGCGAGACGGTCGGCCAGCGCCTTGACCATGATCGCGTTGTAGTCGTCGCCCTTGTCCTGATAGGCCTTGGAGACTTCCTCGGCGCCGATGCCGGCCGTGGTGATGAAACCGCCCACGTAGTCGGTCACGCCGCTGTCTTTTGGCGCAACGAAGTCGGCCAGGGAGAAATTCGGCTTGCCGTCGGTCTTGATGATCTGCTGGCGCAGGTGATGCAGTTTGGCCAGCGGCTGGCCGTTATCGTCAAGCAGCTGGATGTCGTCGTGATCTACCTGATTGGCCGGCCAAAAGCCAAACACGGCGCGGCTGCGGATCAGCTTCTCGTCGATCAGCTTGCGCAGCAGTTCCTGTGCGTCCTTGAACAGCGCGGTCGCCGCTTCGCCCACCACTTCGTCTTCGAGGATGCGCGGGTATTTGCCGGCCAGGTCCCAGGAGATGAAGAACGGCGTCCAGTCGATGTAGTCGACCAGCACGTTCAGGTCGATGTCTTCCAGCACCTTGACACCGGTAAAGGTCGGTTTGTGCGGCTGGTAGGCCGTCCAGTCGAACTGCGGCTTCTTGGCGATGGCTGCGCTGTAGCTCAGACGCTCGGTACGGGCGCTACGGGCCGAGGTGCGTTCGCGCACTTCGACGTATTCGGCACGGGTCTTCTCGATGAAACCGGCCTTGAGCTCCTTGGACAGCAACTGCGTCGCCACGCCCACCGCGCGGGAGGCGTCGGTTACGTAGATCACCGCGTCGTTGCTGTATTTGGGCTCGATCTTCACCGCAGTGTGGGCTTTAGAGGTGGTCGCGCCGCCAATCATCAGCGGCAGGCTGAAGTTCTGGCGCTGCATTTCGCGGGCCACGTGGACCATCTCGTCCAGGGACGGAGTGATCAGGCCGGACAGGCCGATGATGTCGCACTTCTCATCCCTGGCCACCTGCAGGATCTTCTCCGCAGGCACCATCACGCCCAGGTCGACGATGTCGTAGCCGTTACAGCCCAGCACCACACCGACGATGTTCTTGCCGATGTCGTGCACGTCGCCTTTCACCGTGGCCATGAGGATCTTGCCCTTGGCTTCCGGCTTGTCGCCTTTTTCCGCTTCGATGAACGGAATCAGGTGCGCCACCGCCTGCTTCATCACGCGGGCGGATTTGACCACCTGCGGCAGGAACATCTTGCCCGAGCCGAACAGGTCGCCGACCACGTTCATGCCCGCCATCAGCGGGCCTTCGATCACCTCGATCGGGCGCGCGAACGACTGGCGCGATAGCTCGGTGTCTTCGACGATGTGAGTGGTGATGCCTTTGACCAGCGCGTGCTTGAGGCGCTCGTTGACTTCCCAGCCGCGCCATTCTTCGGTTTCCGCTTCCTTGACCGAGCCGTCGCCCTTGAACTCGTCCGCGATGGCCAGCAGCACCTCGGTGCCTTCCTCACTGCGGTTCAGCACCACGTCTTCCACGGCTTCGCGCAGCTTGAGCGGGATCTCGTCGTAGATCTCCAGCTGACCGGCGTTGACGATGCCCATGGTCAGACCGGCGCGGATCGCGTGCAGCAGGAACACCGAGTGGATCGCTTCGCGCACCGGGTTGTTGCCACGAAACGAAAACGACACGTTCGACACGCCACCGGAGGTCAGCGCGTACGGCAGCTCGTCGCGGATGTAGGCGCAGGCGTTGATGAAGTCGACCGCATAGTTGTTGTGCTCTTCGATACCGGTGGCGATGGCGAAGATGTTCGGGTCGAAGATGATGTCTTCCGGCGGGAAGCCCACTTCGTTGACCAGAATGTCGTAGGAGCGTTTGCAGATCTCCTTCTTGCGCGCCTCGGTGTCGGCCTGACCGGCTTCGTCGAACGCCATCACCACCACCGCAGCGCCATAGCGCTTGCACAGTTTGGCGTGATGGATGAACTGCTCCACGCCTTCTTTCATGCTGATCGAGTTGACGATGCCTTTGCCCTGAATGCACTTGAGGCCCGCTTCGATCACTTCCCATTTCGAGGAGTCGATCATGATCGGCACGCGAGAGATGTCCGGCTCGCCTGCAATCAGGTTGAGGAAGGTCACCATGGCCTTCTTCGAATCCAGCATGCCTTCGTCCATGTTGATGTCGATCACCTGGGCGCCGGCTTCGACCTGTTGCAGGGCGACCTCCAGCGCTTCGGTGTAGTTGTCTTCACGGATCAGGCGGGCGAAGCGGGCGGAACCGGTGATGTTGGTGCGCTCGCCGACGTTGACGAACAGCGAGTCGCGATCGATGGTGAACGGCTCCAGACCCGACAGGCGACAGGCTTTCGGGATGTCCGGAATGGTCCGCGGCGCGTACTTGGACACCGCGTTGGCAATCGCCTTGATGTGCGCCGGAGTCGTGCCGCAGCAGCCGCCGACGATGTTGAGGAAGCCGCTCTGGGCAAACTCTTCGACCACCGCCGCCATCTCGGCCGGGCTTTCGTCGTATTCGCCGAACTCGTTGGGCAGGCCAGCGTTGGGGTGCGCGGAGACTTGGGTGTCGGCCTTGTTCGACAGCTCCTCCAGGTACGGGCGCAGGTCGCTGGCGCCCAAGGCGCAGTTCAGGCCCACGGAAATCGGCTTGGCGTGACGCACCGAGTTCCAGAACGCTTCGGTGGTCTGGCCCGACAACGTGCGGCCGGAGGCATCGGTGATGGTGCCGGAAATCATGATGGGCAGTTCGAAGCCGATCTCGTCGAACACGCCCTGCACGGCAAAGATCGCCGCCTTGGCGTTCAGGGTGTCGAAGATGGTTTCGATGAGGATCAGGTCCGCGCCGCCTTCGATCAGGCCTTTGGTGGCCTCGGTGTAGTTCTCGACCAGTTCATCGAACGTGACGTTGCGGTAGCCGGGGTTGTTGACGTCGGGCGACAGCGAGCAGGTGCGGCTGGTCGGGCCGAGCACGCCGGCGACGAAGCGCGGCTTGTCCGGAGTCTCCAGGGTCTTGGCATCGGCCACCTTGCGCGCCAGACGCGCACCTTCGACGTTCAGCTCATACACCAGTGCTTCCATGCCGTAGTCGGCCTGGGACACTTGGGTGGCGTTGAACGTGTTGGTTTCGAGGATGTCGGCGCCAGCGTCCAGGTATTCCTTCTCGATCGCGCCGATGACGTCCGGGCGTGTCAGCACGAGCAGGTCGTTGTTGCCTTTGACGTCGCTTGGCCAGTTGGCAAAGCGCTTGCCGCGGTAGTCTTCTTCCTCCAGCCGATAGCTCTGGATCATGGTGCCCATGCCGCCATCAAGAATCAGGATGCGTTCCTTGAGAGCGTGATGAAGTGCTTTAAGACGCGCGTTGCGATCTGACATTGGCCTACCCGGATGAAGAAAACGGAAAAATGGTGACGCTCAAAAGTGCGAAATAATAGCAAACCTGTGCCGTTTTAAACCGTTCGGGAATTTACATGAATTTTGCTCACGTTGATGCCCGCGCTGCCCGAGTAGAATTGGCGGGTTTTTTATTTTTAGGACGCCCGTTCCATGTTGCATCGCTTGTTCGCCAATGTTTTGGCCCTGTTGTTTTGCGGTGCAGCGCTCGCGCAATCACCTCCGTCATCGCCCGCCATTTCCTACAGCCGGGACATCCAGCCGATATTCACCGAGAAGTGCGTGGCCTGCCATGCCTGCAACGATGCAGCCTGCCAGTTGAACCTGGGCAGTGGCGAAGGGGTGTTGCGCGGGGCGTCGAAAGTCCCGGTGTATCAGGGCGAACGCAGCCAGGCGATCGCGCCGACGCGGATTTTCTACGACGCCGAAGGCCCGGACGCCTGGCGCAAGAAGGGCTTTTATTCAGTGCTCGACGGCCAGAGCAATCAGGCGGCGCTGATGGCCAAAATGCTGGAGTTTGGCCACAGCACGCCGCTGGTGCCCAACGCCAAGCTGCCCGACGACATCATGCTGGGGCTCAATCGCGAGAACATGTGCCCGCTGCCGCAGGAATTCGACGGCTACGCCGCGTCGCATCCCCGTCAAGGCATGCCGCTGGCAGTCACCGGCCTCACCGACGTGCAATACAAAACCCTGCAAAGCTGGCTGGCCGCCGGCGCGCCGGTCGAGCAAACCCCGCTGCAACCGAGCGCGAGCGAAGCGGCGCAAATCACCGACTGGGAAACCCTGTTCAACCGCCCGGGCTCGACCGAAGCGCTGGTCGCTCGCTGGCTGTACGAGCATCTGTTTCTCGCTCACGTGTATTTCAGCGGTGGCGAGCCGGGGCATTTCTTCCAGTGGGTGCGTTCGCGCACGCCGAGCGGCCAGCCGGTGGACTTGATCGCCACCCGCCGCCCTGACGACGACCCCGGCACCACCTTTTATTACCGCCTGATGCCGGTACAGGGCGTGATTGTGCACAAGACCCACATCACCTACCCGATGGGCCCGCAGAAGCTGGCGCGGGTCAAGCAGCTGTTCTACAGCGGCGACTGGCACGCCACCGAACTGCCGGGCTATGGCCCGCAGCGTCGCGCCAACCCGTTCGATACGTTCAAGGAAATCCCGGCGGTGGCGCGTTACCAGTTCATGCTCGATAACGCTGAATACTTCGTTCGCACCTTCATCCGCGGCCCGGTGTGCCGCGGCGAGATCGCCACCGATGTGATCCGCGATCACTTCTGGGCGCTGTTTCAGGAACCGGCCCACGACCGCTATATCACCGATGCGGCGTACCGCGCCAAGGCCACGCCGCTGTTGGCGATGCCAGGGCAGAACGACGACGTGGGCAGCGTGCTGAGCCTGTGGCTGGATTACCGCAACAAGCGCAACGCCTATGAAGACCTGCGCAGCGACGCCTACGCCCACATGCCGCCGCCGGGTTGGGCGACACTGTGGGCAGGCAACGACAACGCCTTGCTGACCATCTTCCGCCACTTCGACAGCGCCACCGTCAACAAAGGCCTGATCGGTGATTTGCCGACCACCGTCTGGCTGTTCGACTATCCGCTGCTGGAGCGCACGTATTACCAGTTGGTGGTGAATTTCGATGTGTACGGCAACGTCTCTCATCAAGTGCAGACGCGCCTGTATTTCGACCTGATCCGCAACGGCGCCGAGGTCAACTTCCTGCGCCTGATGCCCGCCGACAAGCGCGACGACATCCTCGGCAGCTGGTACCAGAACAGCGGCAAAGTGAAGATGTGGATGGACTATGAGGCCATCGACGACGACACGCCCACCGGCATGAAACTGGACGAGAAAGACCCCAAACGCGACTTCGAGCGCAAGCTGATCGAGCGCGCCGGCACCCTCAACGCCGCGCCGGACCCGATCAACCGCTGCTCGGGGGCGTACTGTTCGCGGCCGGGGATCGGCCCGGTGTTCAGCGATGTCGAGCAGTCCCTGAGCCGTCTGGTGGCACGCCCGGCGGCGGGGCTGCGCGTCATCGATCAGTTGCCGGAAGCGACGATGCTGCGCATTCAGGACGGCAGCGGCAAGCGCATCGTCTACAGCATGCTGCGCAACCGTGCCCACAGTAATGTGGCCTTCCTGCTGGGCGAGGTGTACCGCTATCAGCCGGGGCTGGACAACCTGACGATCTATCCGGGCGTGCTGACCAGCTACCCGAACTTCATCTTCAACATCCCGGCCAATGAGGTGAGCGCGTTCGTCGATGCCATGGAGAAGGCCCACGATCACAAGGAAGCCTTCGAGAAGATCGTCGAGCGTTGGGGTGTGCGTCGCAGCCATCCGCTGTTCTGGACGTACTTCCACGATCTGGACCGCTACATTCAGGAGACCGAGCCGCAGGAGGCGGGGGTGCTGGATATGAATCGGTATGAGAACCTGTAACAGCGGGCCGCACGACCTGTAGGAGCGCGCTTGCCCGCGATGGCGGTGTGTCTGTGACGACAATACTGCCCGGCGGAACGCAATCGCGGGCAAGCGCGCTCCTACAATTTTTTTGCGTCTGCGGTGAGGCCCGCGTCACCCCCATTCACGCTGAACAAAACCCGAAAACCCTTATAAAACATGGCCTGCAGCCATTATGCAGCCCGTCAGTCGCGCCGAACCTTTTTGCAAACCCTGAAGTCGGACCCAGTGAGTCGCCCCTTGAAGCGTGGCCTTGTCGAGGTCCTGGATCGTGGGTCAAACCAGAGTAAGCAAGAGGTTGCAGATGTTGATTTCGGTTCAAGCCCTGCGGGCGCTCGCCGCGTGGGTCGTTGTGTGTCACCACTTCATGCAGATTTTTTTCGACTTTCATCCCAGCGGCCCGATCGGCCGTTTTTTCACAGAAAAAGGCGCCGTGGGCGTCGACATCTTCTTCGTCATCAGCGGTCTGGTCATCTACCTGTCCACGGTCGACAAAGAAATTCCCGCCAGCCGCTTCATGCTTAATCGCATCATTCGCATCGTTCCCGCTTACTGGCTGTACACCTTGGTCATGGGCCTGTTGGTGGTGGTCGCCCATCCGTTACTGCCGCATCAGGTGGTGGACTGGCAGAGTTTCATCCTCTCATTGCTCTTCATTCCTTCGGAAAACCCCGGCGGCTATGGCCTGTACCCGACCCTGAACGTCGGCTGGACCCTGAATTACGAGATGCTGTTCTACGTGTTGTTCTCGATGGTCTTCCTGTTCCAGCAGCGCCTGCGCCCGTTGATCATCGCCGCCGCGCTGTTCGCGGTGACCGATGTGCTGGGGCGTTCGGGCCTGATCAGCCGCTTTTACGCCAATGACATCGTCTATGAGTTCCTGCTCGGTATCGGTATTGGTGTCATCTACCGCCGCGGCTGGATTACCGAGCGCTTGTGGTTGCCGTTGCTGGCGATTGGGGGGGCTTTGCTGACCATCAAACAACTGCCGCCGGACCTGCGTATCGTCAATTGGGGCCTGCCCAGCGCGGTGATCGTCGTGGCCTGTATCTCCCTTGAACCCCACCTGCGCGGCAGCCGTTTGCTGAAAACCATGGGTGACTGTTCCTATTCGGTGTACCTGCTGCACGTACTGGTGTTGTACGGCGGCTGGCTGGCGACCGAGCGTTATGGCCTGAACCCGTACGTGGCGTTTGCCGTTTGCGTGCCGGTCATCGCTCTGGGCGCATGGCTGAGCTACGAATGGATCGAGAAGGGTCTGTATCGCCGCATGAAGGGCTGGCTGGATGGCAGAAGGGCGGTCAAGGAGCAGGCGGCGCTGTCCTGAGGCCTTCTATCGGGTCTATTACCTGAGCAAATTACTAGGGCTTTGTCAGTTGCCACGCAATGGCGTAAACTCCGCCCCACGTCTGCGAGGAATTTTCATGACCGCTATTACTATTACCGATGCCGCCCACGATTACCTGGCCGATCTGCTGCAAAAGCAGAACACCCCCGGCATCGGCATCCGCGTGTTTATTACCCAGCCTGGCACCCAATACGCTGAAACCTGCATCGCCTACTGCAAGCCCGGCGAAGAAAAGCCGGAAGACAAAGCGATCGGCCTCAAGAGCTTCACGGCCTGGATCGATGCGTTCAGCGAGGCGTTTCTGGATGACGCGGTCGTGGACTACGCGACTGACCGCATGGGTGGCCAGCTGACCATCAAGGCGCCGAACGCCAAAGTGCCGATGGTCAATGCCGACAGCCCGATCAACGAGCGTATCAATTACTACCTGCAAACCGAGATCAACCCTGGTCTGGCCAGCCACGGCGGGCAGGTTACGCTGATTGACGTGGTTGAGGAAGATGAGGCGAATATCGCCGTGCTGCAGTTTGGCGGTGGTTGCCAAGGGTGTGGTCAGGCGGACGTGACGCTCAAGGAAGGGATCGAGCGTACGTTGCTTGAGCGTATTCCTGAGTTGTCCGGTGTGCGTGATGTGACGGACCACACTCAGAAAGAGAATGCTTACTATTGAGTGACAGGTATTGCCAAGAAGCCCGCAGTGATGCGGGCTTCTTTGTTTTCGGCGTTTGGGTCATTGGGGCAGCCTTCGTCACATCCGACTGTGATAGGAAACCACCTTCAGCTCCCGCTCCCGGCAGGCTCACGGTCTAAAAAGATGAGCGTGGCCTGCGCGGTATAGTGACGACTCCCCAAACACATCGTTGCCCAAAACCCTCCCCACCAAAATCAACGCCGTGCGCTGAAACCCCTTAACCCTGACCTTCTCTTCGATATCCGCCAGCGTTCCCATCACCCAATCCTGATCCGGCCAGCTCGCGCGATGCACCACCGCAATCGGGCAGTCCGGACCATAATGTGGCGTCAGTTCCGCCACGATCCTGGCAATGTTATTGACCCCCAGATGAATCGCCATCGTCGCCCGATGCCGCGCCAGCTCCCCCAGCGATTCACCCTCGGGCATCGCCGTTTTATCGCCGTAACGGGTCAGGATCACGCTTTGTGAAATGTCCGGGAGGGTCAGTTCCGTGCCCAGCAACGCAGCACACGCCGCTGTCGCCGTCACGCCGGGGATGATTTCGAAAGGAATGCCCAGCTCGCGCAGGTATCGGATCTGCTCGCCGATGGCGCCGTACAGACTCGGGTCGCCCGAGTGCACGCGCGCAACATCCCGGCCTTGTGCATGAGCAGATTTCATCAAGGCGATGATCTGTTCCAGGTGCAATTCGGCGCTGTTGGTGATTTGAACGGCTTGATGACCTTGCAGGACGGCCTCTGGCACCAAGGAGCCGGCGTAGATGATCACCGGACAGGTGCGAATCAGGCGCTGGCCCTTGACCGTAATCAGGTCCGGATCGCCGGGGCCTGCGCCGATGAAGTAAACGGTCATTGAAACTCCGACGTCAAGAACGGGGGATGCCCTGTGGGAGCGAATTCATTCGCGACAAATAGTCCAGATGCTGCACGGGCAGTGTCTGGATGACCGCTTCGCGAATGAATGCGCTCCCACAGGGATTTCAGCGGAATTTGCATCATGGGCTGCTGGCTAACGCAAACGTAGCCCGCGAACTATTGCGTCGCTCGATCAGCAACTTCGCAGACGCCCCGCCCAGCCGCGAGGCCATGGCCAACGCCGTGCTTTCGGCCACGCCATAACATCCGGTGCTGTCGAAGGCGATCTGCGAGCGATGGCTCAGTTGCGATTCGAATACCGTCAGCTCATCGCTGCTGAAAAACCTCAAGGGCAGGGCCAGGTGTTCGGCCAGTTCCAGCAATCCGGCTTCGGTCGATTTGATGTCGATCGAGGCCAGAGCGGTAATGTCGGACAGCGTCAGTCGATGTTCCAGCAGGCTGACTTCGATCAGCCCTTGCAGCACCGATGCCGGGCAGCCGCGCTGGCATCCCAGGCCGATCACCAGAATCGGCCGCCCGCCGCGGTTGTTCATCAGGCGTGGCTGAGCTCGGAGGAGGCCAGTTGCGCGTCGTGACGACGGAACAACCAGGCGCTGATCAGGCCCATGGCGAGCCAGAACGCTGCGTTGGTCAGCAGCGAAGCGATCTTGAATTGCGCTTCCAGGGCTTCTGGGGCCAGTGCCGAGTGGACTTCCGGCTGCGGTGCGCCGACGACATGCGGCACTACCAGAATTGCCGCGCCCAGTGCTTTGAGCAGCCAGTTGTGAGCGAACACTATGAGTGCCAGGCCCACCGCAGTGGAGGCCGCCGTGCTGACCCACCAGATCTGCCGCTGCGTCAGATCGGCCGCAGCCGTGCCCGGCAGTTCAGGCGGCAGGCCCAGGGTGGGCGCCAGCACGAACACCGCAAAACCGGCCAGACCCCACAGTGCGCCTTCACGAATGCTGGCAGGTGTGCGCAGCGTGTAGAGCGCAGCCAGCATCAGGGCAAAACCGACCGCGACCACCAGATTGCCACCCGTGGTGGACAGCACGCGTTGCCAGCCGTCTTCCGGCTCCCAGGCTTCTTCGTCGTGAACGTGGGCGGCCATGGCGCCGTCGGCATGCGAGTGCTCGTGGACCTCGGCGACGGGGGCTTTTTCATACGTCTCGGCCTGCAGGATCAGCGGCGCGACCCAGAAGCTCTGGAAAAGCGTCAGCAGCAGCGCGGCGAGCAGTCCGGTAAAACCGGCCGTTTGTGCGATTCGCTTGAACATGGCGGCAGGTCTCAGTGGCAAGGGAAGGCGGAGCTGTGACGGGTGTCGTGGGCGGCGTTGTGCACGGCGGCGATGTGCGAGAAACCGGCGAAATAGACCAGGCAAGCGCCAAGGAACATCGCACTGATGGCGGCGGTCAGGCGTTGGCTTTGCGTGCGGGTGCTGCTGGCGGATGGGGTCGTGGTGCTGATCGACATGGCGCTTCCCTCTGAAATGTCAGCGAAGGGAAGGCGCAAGGAAAGCCACTGACAGACGTCAGTAGCCGACTCAACAGCGCCCGCCCACCGCGGGTTTGTTATGTGACTGTATCGGGCCGGTCTCCGGGCTTGCGAGGGGCATTGGACATGCCTGCAAGAATCGCCTTCCCATATCGCTGATCGACACAGTGGATCTGACTCTTCGCTCGCTTACCGTTGCGGGGGCAGCGCCGGACTTGCACAGCCAAAAGGGCTGCACGCACCGGTTTCCCGTTTCACCCTGTGAAGGGCACCCGTAACAAGGTGTGTAGGAGATCACGGCGCAAAGCGTCAGTCAAACACAAGTCGGACAAGGCGATCTTTCAGACCATGGTTTATTGGCTTGGAATGCTGACTTTGATGCCCTAAGGGCCTATTGGTCAGCATGCTAGCTCCCACATTTGCTTAAACGTGCCACGACCTGATAGACCGAGTTGCCAGCCTTCTTGCTCGTTGACCTTCCACCAGCCACTGCGTAGCCTTGCGCACTTGAGGTTCGCCGATCCGGCCGTTTGTCGGGCTTGGCGCTAAGAAGGGAATGTGGTGCAAGCCACAGCTGCCCCCGCAACTGTAAACGGTCATGTTCATTGCACAGCCACTGCGCGAGCGGGAAGGCGCGATGAACGCGTGTGATCTGGCACTCCGCCAGCCCATCGCCACCGTGAGCCAGGAGACCTGCCTCGAACACGGGCCTGTTTTGCAACAGTCTCGACGAATTCTCACTACAACCGGGCGGGGTGATCCGGTGGCGAATCGAACGGCGGGCCTGTCGGAGCGACGGTCAAGCGGTTCTCGTCCTGTTTGCCCGCCGCAGCGCCTGAGGGCAACCATGAAAACACTGGCCAAACTTCCCGTTACCATCGTCACCGGCTTCCTCGGCTCGGGCAAAACCACCTTGCTGCGTCACATGCTCGATAACGCCGAAGGGCGCCGTATTGCGGTGATCGTCAACGAATTCGGCGAACTGGGCATCGACGGCGACATCCTCAAGCAATGCACCATCGGTTGCACCGAAGAAGAAGCCACCGGCCGCGTCTACGAACTAGCCAACGGCTGCCTGTGCTGCACCGTTCAGGAAGAATTCTTCCCGGTGATGCAGGAGCTGGTCGCCCGTCGCGGCGATCTGGACCACATCCTCATCGAAACCTCAGGCCTGGCGCTACCCAAACCGCTGGTTCAGGCGTTCCAGTGGCCGGAAATCCGCAACGCCTGCACCGTTGACGCGGTGATCACCGTGGTCGACAGCCCGGCCGTGATCGCCGGCACCTTCGCCGCCTTCCCGGATCAGGTCGACGCCCAGCGCAAACTCGACCCGAACCTGGACCACGAGTCGCCGCTGCACGAGCTGTTCGCCGACCAACTGGCCAGCGCCGACCTGGTCATCCTCAACAAAGCCGACATGCTCGACGCCCAAGCCCTGGCCGCCGTGCGTGCCGAAGTCGCCGAGGAGCTGCCGCCCGCGGTGAAAGTGATCGAGGCCAGCAAGGGCCAGCTGCCGATCAGCGTGCTGCTGGGTCTGGGCGCTGAGTCCGAGCTGCACATCGACGGCCGCAAGACTCACCACGATCATCACGAAGGCGATGACCACGACGACCACGATCACGATGCCTTCGACTCAATCTCCATTTCCCTGCCTCAAGCCGACGAAGCGCTGTTGCTCGACGCCCTGACTCAGGCGGTCGTGCAGCACGGCATCCTGCGGGTCAAAGGGTTCGCGGCGATTCCGGGCAAGCCAATGCGCCTGCTGGTGCAGGGCGTTGGCACGCGTTTCGACAAGCATTTCGACCGTGCCTGGAAGGCCAGCGAGGAGCGCGTCACCCATCTGGTACTGATCGGTCAGGCACTGGACGCCGCCGTGCTTGAAGCCCAGCTGCGCGCCGCGCTCGAGAGCAAAGGCTAAGCATGCACCTGCTGCGCACCCAGCCCGGCGGCTTTGTCCCCGACGACAGCATCGCTGACCTGGGCCAGACCCCCGCCGATCTGGTGATTCTGTGCAGCGGCGATTCCCATCTGGCGTTGCTCGCTGAAACCGCACAGCAACTGCCGGACGATTACCCCAGCCTGCGCCTGGCCAACCCCATGCAGGTGCAGAACCACGCTTCGGTCGATCTGTATGTCGACGAAGTGCTGCAGCACGCCAGGGTGATTCTCATCTCCCTGCACGGCGGCATTGGCTATTGGCGTTATGGCGTCGAGCGGCTGGTGGAGCTGGCCGCTCGAAAGGGCGGCGGGGTGAAGCTGATTCTGGTGCCGGGCGACGATCGCCCGGACCCGGAACTCAGCGACCTGAGCACCGAGCCCGCTGAGGATCGCGAGCGCCTCTGGCATTACCTGCGCCAGGGCGGCAAACACAACGCCTTGCAGCTGTTCAATTGCCTGGCCCAGCGTTGGCTGGATCGCGATTACGCCTGGGAGCCGCCGCAGACGCTGCCTCGCGTGGCGATCTATCACCCACGCAAGGCCCGCGCCGAACTGGCGGACTGGCGGGCGGACTGGCGCGCCGAGCAACCGGTGGCGGCCGTGCTGTTCTACCGCTCGCACTTGCAGGCGGCCAATACCGGCTTTATCGACGTGTTCTGCGAGCGACTGTTGGCGCAGGGGCTGAACCCGTTGCCTATCGCGGTAGCCAGCCTGAAAGAACCGGCGTGCCTGGACGCTGTGCAAGACTGGCTCGACGAGACCGGCTGCGAAGTGATCCTCAATACCACCGGTTTTGCCCAGTCCAGCCCCGAAGCGCCGCATTTGCGACCATTTCGTCTAAACGTTCCGGTGATCCAGGCGATCTGCGCCCAGGACAACGAACCCGCCTGGCAGGCCAGCGAGCAGGGGCTGGGTTCTCGCGATCTGGCGATGCACATTGCGCTGCCGGAACTGGACGGGCGCATCATCAGCCGACCCATCAGCTTCAAGGACCTGGCCTGGTACAGCGAGCGCAGTCAGTCCGATGTGGTGTGCTACCGCGCCCAGCCCGAGCGTATGGACTTCGTCGCCGAACTGGCGCGACGCTGGGTGTTGCTGGCGCGCACCGCCAATGCCGACAAGCGCGTGGCGCTGATTCTGGCCAACTACCCGACCCGCGACGGGCGCATCGGTAATGGCGTGGGCCTCGACACGCCGGCCGCCGCGCTGAACATCCTCAAGGCTCTGCAGGCCGAGGATTATCCCGTTGAGGGCTTGTCGGACAACGGCACATCGCTGATTCACGCCTTGCTCGGTGGCGTCACCAACGACCCGGACAGCCTCGATCAGCGGCCTTGCCATCAAAGCATGGCCATGGACGAGTACATGGCGGCGTTCAACGCGCTGCCCGAGGCCAATCGCGCTGCCGTGATCGAGCGCTGGGGCTCGCCACAAAGCGACCCGATGTGCCGCAATGGCCGAATGATGGTCGCAGGGCTGCGTTTTGGCCTGACCTTCGTCGGCATTCAGCCGGCCCGTGGCTACAACGTCGATCACAGCGCGGTCTACCACGACCCGGACCTGATCCCGCCCCATGGCTACCTGGCGTTTTACTTCTGGCTGCGCAAGGCCTATGGCGCCCACGCGGTGATTCATGTGGGCAAGCACGGCAACCTGGAATGGCTGCCGGGCAAGGGTGTCGGTCTGTCCGAACACTGCTGGCCGGACGCGATTCTGGGGCCGATGCCCAATATCTACCCGTTTATCGTCAACGATCCGGGCGAGGGCGCCCAGGCCAAGCGTCGCACGCAGGCGGTGATCATCGACCACCTGATGCCGCCGCTGACCCGCGCCGAGACCTACGGCCCGTTGCGCAATCTGGAACTGCTGGCCGACGAATACTACGAAGCGCAACTGCTCGACCCGCGTCGGGCCCGCGAGCTGCAGAAAGACATCTTGAGGCTGGTGCGCGAAACCCACATCGATCGTGAACTGGCGCTGGACGAGGGCCTGGACAGCGACGCGGATGTCGCGATCTGGCTGCCGCGTCTGGACACCTACCTCTGTGATCTGAAGGAGTCGCAGATTCGCGACGGCCTGCACGTGTTCGGCGAGTCGCCAAGCGGGCGGCTGCGGATCGACACCTTGCTGGCGATTCTGCGCGTGCCCCGAGGCGATGGCCGTGGGGCCAACGCGAGCTTGTTGCGGGCGGTGAGTCAGGCGCTGACGCTGGGCTTCGACCCCTTGGACTGCGATCTGGGCGAGCCGTGGACGGGCCCGACACCTGAGGTTTTACGTGAGGTCAGTGCCGATCCCTGGCGCACCGTGGGCGATACCCGCGAGCGCCTGGAGCTGTATGCCGCGCTTTTGATCGAACAGGCGCTGGATGATTCACGTGATGCCAGCTCGTTTGACAGCGATGAGTTGAACATCATCGTCCATGCGATTAGAGAAGTCGTCGCGCCTCGGCTCGACAGCTGTGGCCCTGCCGAAATGCAGGGGCTGCTGGATGCCCTGAGCGGCTGTTTCGTCCCGGCCGGCCCCAGTGGCGCGCCCAGTCGCGGGCGGCTGGACGTGTTGCCGACGGGGCGTAATTTCTTCTCGGTGGATGTGCGTAACCTGCCAACCATGACGGCGTGGCGCATCGGTTTTCAATCGGCCAACCTGCTGCTGGAAAGGCACTTGCAGGACAACGGCGACTACCTGCGTCAGCTGGGTTTGTCAGTGTGGGGCACGGCGACGATGCGCACCGGCGGCGATGACATCGCTCAGGCTATGGCCTTGATGGGTGTGCGCCCGGTGTGGGCGACGGGCAGTCAGCGGGTCGACGACTTCGAAATCCTGCCCTTGAGCCTGTTGGACCGGCCTCGTGTGGATGTCACGCTGCGGGTCTCGGGGTTCTTTCGCGATGCGTTCGCCAACCTGATTCGTCTGTTCGATGCGGCGGTGCAAGCGGTCGCGGCGCTGGATGAACCCGATGACATGAACCCGCTGGCCGCCCGTGTGCGTGAGGAGCGCGAGCAACTGCAGCGCGAAGGCCTGAGCGCCGAACAAGCGGCCAAGCAGGCTGGCTGGCGCATCTTTGGTGCCAAACCTGGGGCGTACGGCGCCGGTGTGCAGAACGCCATCGATGGCCGCCTGTGGCAGACCCGCGAGGACCTGGCCCAGGTGTACCTGAACTGGGGCGGTTACGCCTATGGCGCTGCCGATGAGGGCACGCCCGCGCGCAATGACTTCGCCAAACGTCTGAGCCAGGTGCAGGCGGTGGTACAGAATCAGGACAATCGCGAGCACGACCTGCTCGATTCCAACGACTATTACCAGTTCCAGGGCGGCATGCTCGCGGCAGTGGAAAGCCTGAGCGGCGAGAAGGTCGCCAGCTACCATGGCGATCACAGCCAGCCGGACCTGCCTAAAATCCGCAGCCTTAAGGAAGAGCTGAACCGGGTGGTGCGCTCGCGGGCGGCCAATCCGAAATGGATCGAAGGGGTCAAGCGTCACGGCTATAAAGGTGCGTTTGAGATGGCCGCGACGGTGGATTTTCTGTTCGCCTTCGACGCAACCACCGAGCTGATCGACGATCACCAGTACGCGTTGCTGGCCGATGCGTACCTGCTCGACGCCTCGACTCGAGCGTTCATCCAGCAGCACAACCCCGATGCCTTGCGGGACATGACCGAGCGCATGCTCGAGGCGCAGCAGCGCGGGTTGTGGCAGGAGCCGGGCGAGTACCGCGCGGCGCTGGAAAATCTGTTGCTGGATATAGAAGAGACATGATCTTGTTGACTGTGCCGCAGCCGTTGAGGCTTGGCGCGGATATAAACTGTGGGAGCGAATTTATTCGCGAATCGGTGGTGCGATCCGCGCGTTTGCGGCGGATGTACCGGCCTCTCGCGAATGAATTCGCTTGTATGTTTAGACTTGATGGGGCGGGCAGGACAGGAAATTCGAATCTGACTCTAGC
>NZ_JBWKWB010000042.1:0-34833 GCF_059421985.1 Pseudomonas sp. GW821-FHT02A11 | reverse complement strand
CATTGATTTTGCTGAAGGAAGCGCTTGGCTATGAACCTGCGCAACAATTAACGCAGACATAGCCAATTCATTCGCGATACGGCGTTATAGCCGCCGGATACGTACCGAATGTACCGGCCTCGCGCGAATGAATTCGCTCCCACAGGCTGACCACCGCCCGTCATGCCGGACGGGCAGGCCTCAACCCAACAATTCCCTCAGCACCTGTGCGAACGCGCGGCTGCTTTCTTCTTCATCGGCATGGCGTCCGTCGCGAATCACCCACTGACCGTTCACCATCACTTCGCGGATCTGCCGGTCGTTGCCCGCGAACAGCCACCGATTGAGAATCCCGTCCCCCGAGGCCGTCGCCAGATACGGGTCGTTGCCATCGAGCACCAGCCAGTCGGCACGTTTGCCCACCTCCAGCGCACCGATCGGCTGCCCCATCGCCTGAGCCCCGCCCACCAGCGCAGCGTCATACAACGTGCGGCCCACCATCGGCTGATCCGCGCGATACAAACGGTTACGCCGCTGATCACGCAGACGCTGACCGTATTCCAGCCAACGCAATTCCTCGACGACGCTGAGCGACACATGGCTGTCCGAACCAATACCCCAGCGCCCGCCCTGAGCGATGTAATCCACGGCGGGGAAAATCCCGTCGCCCAGGTTCGCTTCGGTGGTCAGGCACAGACCCGCGATAGCGCGACTTTTCGCCATCGATGCCACTTCATCCGCCTCGGCGTGGGTCGCGTGTACCAGACACCAGCGCTCATCGACGTCGACGTTTTCATACAGCCATTGCAGCGGACGACGACCACTCCAGGCCAGGCAATCGTCGACTTCCTTCTGCTGTTCGGCAATGTGAATGTGAACCGGGCATTGCTTGTCACTGGCCGCCAGCACCTCGCTGATCTGCTGTGGGGTGACCGCGCGCAGTGAGTGGAAGCACAGGCCAAGCGCCTGCGCGGGTTGCGCGCTGATGATCGATTTCAGATCCGATTGCAGATTCAGATAGCTTTCAGTGCTGTTGATGAAGCGGCGCTGCCCTTCATTCGGCGCCAAACCACCGAAGCCCGAGTGGGTGTACAGCACCGGCAGCAAGGTCATGCCGATGCCAACCGAACTCGCTGCCTGGCTGACCTGCGACGCAAGCTCGGCGGGGTTGGCGTAGGGCTTGCCGGCGGTGTCTTGATGGACGTAATGAAATTCGGCGACCGAGGTGAAGCCGCCCTTGAGCATTTCGATGTACAGCTGACGGGCGATGACGCCCAATTGCTGCGGGCTGATCTGGCCGACGAGGCGATACATCAAATCGCGCCAGGTCCAGAAGCTGTCGTTGGGGTTGCCCGCCACTTCCGCAAGCCCCGCCATGGCCCGCTGAAACGCATGGGAATGCAGATTCGGCATGCCCGGCACCACGGGACCGTTGATCAGTTCGGCGCCGTGACGATCGGCGTCAGTCTGAATGTTGGTCAAAAAACCATCAGCACCGACCTCAAAACGCACGTTATTGGCCCATCCAGCAAGCAATAACGCTCGTTCGGCAAAGAAAACGGACATTGCTTCGCACCCCTCGCGTGAAATTGTCTATACATATACAGACGTTTGCCTGCCCGGTAAACTGCGGCAAGCTTGTCGGCACTCGCGTTAATGGTTAGCGTGGGCGCTGTTCAAGGCTTCTTCACCCACTGTTTTATTTGTCTATAACAAGGATTTTTCTGTGCCGACTCCGCCTGCCAATTCTCCGCTGGCCGCCCAGATGGGTGACAGTCCGGCGCCGCTCTACGCCCGGGTGAAGCAAATGATCACCCAGCAGATCCAGAACGGAACCTGGCCGCCGCATCATCGCGTGCCGTCCGAAAGCGAGCTGGTGACCCAACTGGGTTTCAGCCGCATGACCATTAACCGCGCCCTGCGCGAGATGACTGCCGAGGGCATGCTGGTGCGCATGCAGGGCGTCGGCACTTTCGTCGCCGAGCCCAAGACCCAGTCCGCGCTGTTCGAAGTGCACAACATCGCCGACGAAATCGCCTCGCGCGGCCACACTCACACCTGTCAGGTGATCATTCTCTGCGAAGAGGCCGCAGGCTCCGAGCGCGCCCTGGCGCTGGATATGCGTGAAGGCCAGCGGGTGTTTCACTCCCTGATCGTGCACTTCGAGAACGACATTCCCGTGCAAATCGAGGACCGCTTCGTCAACGCACTGGTTGCCCCGGACTATCTGCAACAGGACTTCACTAAACAGACGCCTTACGCCTACCTCAATCAGGTCGCGCCGCTGACCGAAGGCGAGCACGTGGTCGAGGCGATTCTGGCCGAGCCTGACGAGTGCAAACTGCTGCAAATCGAGAAAGGCGAACCGTGCCTGCTGGTGCGCCGCCGCACATGGTCGGGCCGTCAACCGGTGACCGCCGCCCGTCTGATTCACCCCGGTTCACGCCATCGCCTGGAAGGACGTTTCAGCAAATGACTCAACTGACTGTTCTGCGCGCCGCCGACTACCCGCGCATGCCCTGGAAAAACGGCGGTGGCAGCACCGAGGAAATCACCCGCGACGCAGGGGAAGGGCTGGACGGTTTCGGCTGGCGCCTGTCGATTGCCGACATCGGTGAGTCGGGCGGTTTCTCAGTGTTTGCCGGTTACCTGCGCATCATCACGGTGCTGCAAGGCGCGGGCATGACGCTGAACATCGACGGCAAGGACAGCGAGCCTTTGCTGCCGTCCGATCCGTTCGCCTTCAGCGGCGACAGTCAGGTGTCCTGCACCCTGCTCGACGGCCCGATTCGCGATTTCAACCTGATCTACTCGCCCAAACGCTACCGCGCGCGCCTGCAATGGCTCGACGTGCTGCAGCCTCAGCGTTTCTTCAGCTCGGCCAATGCCTTTCTGGTGTTCAGCGCTGCCGAGCAGATGGCCGCCAACGTCGGCGAGCATCCGCCGCAGTTGCTGGAAAAGCACGACTGCCTGCAACTGGATAACCCCGAAGGATCACTGCTGGAGGTGGTACTGTACGCGCCGCGCGCGAGCCGCGTGTGTATCATCGAGCTCATCGCAATCTAAAAGCTTCAGCCCGCAGGGCGTAGGCGCGTGACTTGTCCGCGATCTGCCGGGAACCGGCAATAAAACCATCTGGCGCGGTTGTGTCAGGCACACTGTGCACGCAGAATTCACTGCCGCTTCGCGGTCGAGCGCGACCCCGGCAGATCGTCTGCAAGCAAGGCGCCTACGCCTTGGGCAGAAGCAGTCCGCGAAGGTTTGAATGCTCACCACAAGGACGCGCATGACCACACTCAACTCAAACAAAGAAACTCCACGCGCCCTCGCCGTTCTTGCCAGCTTTCTGGCTTCAGAATCCGCCGGCGGCATCGTTTTGATGGGCGCGGCACTGGCCGCAATCATCGTTGCCAACTCCCCCATCGCCTCCTTCTACTTCGCCGCGCTGCACAGCGTCTGGGGCGGGTTGTCGGTGGAGTTGTGGATCAACGACGGGCTGATGGCGATCTTCTTTCTGATGGTGGGGCTGGAAATCAAACGCGAAGTGCTCGCCGGTGGCCTGGCCAGTTGGGGCCAGCGTGCTTTACCGGGTTTCGCGGCGGCGGGTGGGATGCTGGTGCCGGCGCTGATCTACGTCGGCATCAACCTGGGCAACACCGAAACCCTTAGCGGCTGGGCAATTCCCGCCGCCACCGACATCGCATTCGCGCTGGGCGTTCTGTCGTTGCTGGGCAAACGCGTGCCCACTTCATTGAAGGTTTTCCTCGCAGCCTTGGCGATTCTTGATGACCTGGGCGCCGTTACCATCATCGCGCTGTTTTACAGCTCTGGCCTCAACCTGCCGATGCTGGGAGCCTCCTTCGCGACGCTTGCGGTGCTGGTGATCATGAATCGCATGGGCGTGCAGCGGCTGTTGCCGTATCTGCTGCTGGGCCTGTTGCTGTGGTTCTTCGTCCTGCAATCGGGGGTGCACGCAACGCTGGCCGGTGTAGCGCTGGCCCTGTGCATTCCACTGGGCACGCGCCAGGAGGAAGCCCGCTCACCGCTGTTGCTGCTCGAAGAAAAGATGCACTACTGGGTCGCGTTCGCCGTGGTGCCAGTGTTCGGTTTTGCCAACGCGGGCGTGTCGCTGTCGGGTATCACCCTTGGCAATCTGGTGGACCCGGTGCCGCTCGGCGTTGCGCTGGGCCTGTTCGTCGGCAAGCAGATTGGCGTGTTCGTGGCGGCAACCCTGGCGATCCGTTCGGGGCTCGCGACGTTGCCTGAGGGCTGCAATTGGATGCAGATGTACGGCGTGGCGCTGTTGTGCGGAATCGGCTTCACCATGAGCCTGTTCATCGGCAACCTGGCGTTTCCCGGCGCGCCGCATCTGATCGATGAGGTGAAGGTGGGGGTGTTGTTGGGGTCGATCTTGTCGGCATTGGCCGGGATTTTCCTGCTGCGTAGCCGACTCGCGAATCACTGAACAACCCTAGCAGTCAGGCTTGGCGGCGGTGGTGTCTTCGGGATCGCTATCGCTAGCAAGCCGGTTCCTACTCAGAAAACAGACGCCTCTTACTCGGCAACGCCTGGACCTGCGCGTGAAATCCAGCACCTGAAAGGCGCGCGCAGGTTGAGCGTCTCGGCACTGGTCGAGCTTTTGAGCGAGGCAGGGGCTATCGATAGAAAAAAGCGGCTCCCGTGCGTCGTAACAGTGTATTTCAGGAATGCATCGGCGGTTATTCTCACTCTTACATCGCACCCGCCTCAGGTGCGCCGCCGGGCACGGTCAACGCCTGTATGGAGCGCAGCCCAGCGGTGCTGCGGGAGTGTTTGGGATGAGTGAAAAACAAGACAAGATTCCTGACCTCGACGTCCAGACCCTGGCCGGCGAGTATGTGTTGGGCACCCTGACGGCCGACCAGCGGGCTGAGGTGCAAGAGCGCTTGCTCACTGACCCGGCATTGCGCAAGGCTATCGACGGCTGGCGTTCGCGGCTGCTCACGTTGACCGAAATGGCCGAACCGCAAGCGCCCTCCTCACGCCTACGCAACCGGGTGGAGCGCAACCTGGGTGGCCTGAGGTTCAGGCAGGCCGCTGACAAACCTCAACGCAAAAAACGCGGCCACGCTTGGTGGGACAACGCAGGGCTCTGGCGTGGATTGGCAGGTGTGGGGCTCGCGGCATCGGTGATTCTCACTACCCAGTTGCTGGGTCAGGTGCCTGCGCCGCCAGCGCCAGGGTTCCTTGCCGTGCTGTCGACGCCCGACAACAACACCCCGGGCTGGGTGATCCAGGCCAGCAATATGCGCGGAATTCAGCTGGTGCCGGTGGATGAGGTGCAAGTGCCAATGGGCAAGGTGCTGCAGTTCTGGACCCAGGCCGATGACTGGCAGGGGCCCATCTCGTTGGGGCTGGTCGCGCCCGGCCAAACATTCAAAGTACCAACGGACCGACTGCCGCCGTTGCAACCCAATCAGCTGTTTGAGCTATCTCTGGAGAAAGCGGGCGGCTCGCCAACCAACAAACCCAGCGGGCCGATTCAGTTCGTTGGGCGGGCGGTGAAAGCGGGGTAGGAAGCGCAGATCAAACACTGTAGTAGTTAATTCATTCGCGAGAGGACCATACAACCGACAGACATGTGTCGACTGCACCAAAGCCTCGCGATGAATTCGCTCCCACAGACTCCTGCAGCTTTGTTTACCAGCGCAACACGCGAGGCCCGATCAGTGCGCCGATCGCCGTCGACAGCAGCAGGCCGGACAGATACCAGACGCCCCAGAACGGAATGGCCATCTCAGGGCAATGCAGGCAGTAGGCGATGGTGGCCAGCGACCCTGCAAGCAGCCCGCCGCTCGCGCCTGCCAGACGCAAGCGAGTCGGCGCCATGCCGCGCAGCGCCCAGAAGATCGAGATAAAGCCCGGAATCGACAGCAGCACGATGTTGATCGCGCAGACCTTCCAGGTTTGCCCGAAGATCATCGCCGCCCGTGTTTCGGGGGCGGCCAGGATCAGGGCATAGACACCCGCCAGCCATACCACCAGCACGCCCGCCCCCGCCAGCCAGCGACCTGCGCCCGGGCTCATGCCTGGGCGTGCCAGACGGGTGACCATCCCCAGCGCGCCAAGCCCCAGGCACAGCGGAAACGCGATCTTGCCCCAGAACAGTGGTGTTTCAATCACCGCACGCAAATCCGGGCGAGCGCCGAAGATCGAAAGCACCAGCACTGACGAACCGACCGCCGCCAGCGCCACGGCCAGGCTGAAACGCTTGACGAGCTGCCCCCGATCGACCGGGGCGACGCCGCCCGCCAGCATGGATATCAAATCATCGGTTTTCATCGCGCACCTCGTATACGTGCCGCCAGCGCCTTGAGGCCGCGATGCACGCCAATCTTCACCGCCGACTCGGACAACCCGGTCATCTTCGCGGTTTCCGTCACCGACAGCCCTTCAAGCTTCACGTGCATGATCGGCAAGCGCTGACGGTCCGGCAGGTCACTGAGCAGCTTGCCCAGGTCACGACTGGCCTGGGCGGGCTCCAATTCCGGCTCGGCGAACAGCTCGGGGGTGTCGTCGAGGGAATCGTTGAACACTTGCCCTCGAGACCGTGCGCGGTAGAAATCCATGAGCTTGTAGCGAGCGATGGCAAAGACCCAGGCGGTCAGCGGCTGGTCGGCCCGGTAACTGTGCCGACCGTTGTGCACTGCCAGTAACACTTCCTGAAGCATGTCCTCGATCTCACCCGGTTGACGTTGCAGGCGCAGCCGCAAAAAGCCGCGCAAGTAGTTGCTCAGTTCGGTCAGGAAGGTGCGATACGCTCGCTCATTGCCCTCCTGACCTGCCAGAAACAGCGATTGTAACTGCACCTCCCGGTGGCGCAGCGCTGCGTTGTGCACGGCGTGGTCTGTAGTTCGGTCCATCGTTCGCCCTGGTTACATCTGCGTTGAAATATTTATGGATAAAGCAGCTCGCGCAGTAGATGCCCTACAGCCGCCATAGACAATTCAACTTTCTGTTACCAAATGCACCAGCGTGGAGCGTTCGCACCCAAAAGTAACAAATTCAAGCCTCGCGTAACGCCTGCCTACTCTACCCTGACGCTGGCAAGAATTGTTTCAGGCTATGCACGGCGAGGCTCTGAAGCATTTCGGGTGAGTCAATCGACGAGTTGGCCCTTTGGTTGCATATGCTTGTATGTACAAGTAAATATGAGTATGCATGAGCGTGACCAGTGCACCGCTTCGATTCAGCGGCGCCTGATCTGCCAGACCCATATTCCGCCTGCTCGACACAGGCACCGTCAGCCCAGTGCCTGGGCCGGATTGATCATCGAGGATTGCGAAGTGACGACTGACAACAAAACCCCAGCTCAGCAATGGACCAAACGCCGCGACGTGGAAATCCGCGCCGCCCATGGCACTCAACTGACCGCAAAAAGCTGGCTGACCGAAGCGCCGCTGCGCATGTTGATGAACAACCTGGACCCGGCCGTCGCCGAGAACCCCAACGAGCTGGTGGTATACGGCGGTATCGGCCGCGCGGCGCGTAACTGGGAGTGCTACGACAAGATCGTCGAAAGCCTCACCCATCTGAACGACGACGAGACCCTGCTGGTGCAATCCGGCAAGCCGGTCGGCGTGTTCAAAACCCACAGCAATGCCCCGCGCGTGCTAATCGCCAACTCCAACCTGGTGCCGCACTGGGCGAATTGGGAACACTTCAACGAACTGGATGCCAAGGGCCTGGCCATGTACGGCCAGATGACCGCTGGCAGCTGGATCTACATCGGCAGCCAGGGCATCGTTCAGGGCACCTATGAAACCTTCGTCGAAGCCGGTCGCCAGCACTATGACGGCAACCTGAAAGGCCGTTGGGTGCTGACCGCGGGCTTGGGTGGCATGGGCGGCGCACAGCCTCTGGCCGCAACCCTGGCTGGCGCCTGCTCGCTGAACATCGAATGCCAGCAGAGCCGCATCGACTTCCGCCTGAAGAGCCGTTACGTCGATGAGCAGGCCACTGACCTGGACGACGCGCTGGCCCGCATCGCCAAGTACACCGCCGAAGGCAAGGCGATCTCCATCGCACTGCTGGGCAATGCGGCTGAAATTCTTCCCGAACTGGTCAAGCGTGGCGTGCGTCCGGACATGGTCACTGACCAGACCAGCGCCCACGACCCGCTCAACGGCTACCTGCCAAAAGGCTGGACTTGGGAGCAGTACCGCGATCGCGCAATTACCGAACCTGCTGCTGTGGTCAAGGCAGCCAAGCAATCGATGGCCGAACACGTCGAAGCGATGCTGGCGTTCCAGAAGCAAGGCATCCCGACTTTCGACTACGGCAACAACATCCGTCAGATGGCCAAAGAAGAAGGCGTGAGCAACGCGTTCGATTTCCCGGGCTTCGTACCCGCGTACATCCGCCCTCTGTTCTGCCGCGGCATCGGCCCGTTCCGCTGGGCTGCGCTGTCGGGCAATCCGGAAGACATCTACAAGACCGACGCCAAGGTCAAGGAACTGATCCCGGACGACGACCACCTGCACAACTGGCTGGACATGGCCCGCGAGCGCATCAGCTTCCAGGGTCTGCCGGCGCGTATCTGCTGGGTCGGTCTGGGCCAGCGCGCCAAACTGGGTCTGGCGTTCAACGAGATGGTCCGCCGTGGCGAGCTGTCGGCGCCGGTAGTGATCGGTCGTGACCACCTGGACTCGGGCTCCGTTTCCAGCCCGAACCGTGAAACCGAATCGATGCAGGACGGGTCGGACGCTGTGTCCGACTGGCCATTGCTCAACGCCCTGCTCAACACCGCGAGCGGCGCCACTTGGGTCTCGCTGCACCACGGCGGCGGCGTCGGCATGGGCTTCTCGCAGCATTCGGGTATGGTCATCGTCTGTGACGGTACTGACGAAGCGGCCGAGCGGATCGCCCGCGTTCTGCACAACGACCCGGCCACTGGCGTCATGCGCCACGCCGATGCCGGTTACCAGATCGCCATCGACTGCGCCAAAGAGCAGGGTCTGAACCTGCCGATGATCAATCACTGATCGAGTCCCACGGGTGTACGCACCACCTGTGGGAGCGAATTCATTCGCGAACAATCGGTCAGCGAGCAGAAATGCATCGGCTGTATCAATGCCTCGCGAATGAATTCGCTCCCACAGGGACGGGGTTCAGCAATGAATCCTGCGTGGGTCATACAGTTTGTATTGGATGTCCTGCCCAGGCTTTTGAGGATGTTGTGATGGCTGTTCCAGATGATCGTGTTGCACAAGCTTCGGTGATCGAAAGGCGTTCGATCGACTACATCCCTGACGCGGAAAGACATGGTCGTCTGTTCAGTCAATTCACCCTCTGGCTGGGTGCCAACCTGCAGATCACTGCCATCGTCACCGGGGCTTTGGCCGTGGTGCTGGGCGGTGATGTGTTCTGGTCGTTGATCGGCCTGTTCATCGGTCAACTGCTGGGCGGTGGCGTGATGGCGCTGCACGCGGCGCAAGGCCCGAAACTGGGTCTGCCGCAGATGATTTCCAGTCGGGTGCAGTTCGGCGTCTACGGAGCGGTGATCCCGCTGGTGCTGGTGTGCCTGATGTACATCGGTTTCTCCGCCAGTGGCTCGTTGCTGGCCGGGCAAGCCGTCGCGCAACTGATTCAGGTGCCCGACTGGCAAGGCATCGTGCTGTTCGCCGCCGCCATCGTGGTCCTGACCATCTTCGGCTACCGGGTCATCCACATGATCGGCCGGGTCGCCAGCATCATCGGCGTGATCGCGTTCGTTTACCTGTTCGGCGCACTGCTGGCGGGTAACGACGTCGGCGCGTTGCTGGGCAACAAGCACTTCTCGCTGAGCAGCTTTCTGCTGGCGATTTCCCTGTCGGCCTCATGGCAGATCGCGTTCGGCCCTTACGTGGCGGACTACTCGCGCTACCTGCCGCGCAGCACATCAGCCAGCAAGACCTTCTGGGCCGTGGGCCTGGGCGCGGTGATCGGCGCGCAGGTGTCGATGGTGTTCGGCGTGTTCGCCGCAGCGCTGGCCGGCAAGAGCTTCGCCCACCACGAAGTGCAGTTCATCGTCAGCCTGGGCGGCACCGGCGCGGTCGCCGCGGCGCTGTATTTCAGCATCGCTTCCGGCAAGGTCACGGTGACCACCCTCAACGCCTACGGCAGCTTCATGTCGATGGCCACCATCGTCAGCGGCTTCAAGGGCAATCGGCACATTTCCAGTGCCCTGCGCCTGACCTACATCTTCGCCATGGTCGGCATCGCCACGGCCTTGGCGCTGGCGGGCAAAGACTCATTCCTCAAGGACTTTTCGGCATTCATCCTGTTTCTGCTGGCGTTCTTCACGCCGTGGAGCGCGATCAACCTGGTGGACTTCTACTGCATCACCAAAGAGCGCTATGACATTCCGGCGCTGTCTGATCCTGATGGCCGTTATGGCCGCTGGAACTGGATCGGCATCAGCATCTACGTGATCGGCGTGCTGATTCAGATCCCGTTCATCTCGACCCACTTCTACACCGGGCCGCTGGTCGCCAGCCTCGACGACACCGACATTTCGTGGATCATCGGTCTGGTCGTGCCCGCTGCGCTGTATTACATGGCCGCGAAAAAATGGCCCGGCAAGATTGCCGATCGCCTGATCCTGCCGACCGAGCAGGCCGAGCCCCGGAACATCCCCTTCAAGACCAGGAGCGTCACACAATGAGAACTAAAACAGCCCTGCTTTCGACGATCTTGACCGCAGGCCTGCTGGCCAGCGGCGTCAGTCAGGCGGCGGGATGGTGTGAGTCCGGCAAGCCGGTGAAATTCGCAGGCCTGAACTGGGAAAGCGCGATGCTGCTGACCGACGTCCTGCAAGTGGTATTGAACAAGGGTTACGGCTGCGAAACCGACAGCCTGCCGGGCAACTCCATCACCATGGAAAACGCCCTGAGCACCAATGACATCCAGATTTTCGCCGAAGAGTGGGTCGGCCGCAGCGAAGTGTGGAACAAGGCCGAAGCTGCCGGAAAAGTGGTGGGTGTCGGCGCACCGGTCAAAGGCGCGGTGGAAGGCTGGTACGTACCGCGTTACGTGATCGAGGGCGATGCCAGGCGCAAGCTGGAAGCCAAGGCGCCGGACCTGAAATCCATTGCCGATCTGGGCAAATACGCTGCCGTTTTCAAGGACGCCGAAGAGCCTGACAAGGGCCGTTTCTACAACTGCCCGGCCGGCTGGACTTGCGAGCTGGAAAACAGCGAAATGCTGAAAAGCTACGGCCTGGCCGACAAATTCACCAACTTCCGTCCGGGCACCGGCCCTGCGCTGGATGCGGCGATCCTGTCGAGCTACAAGCGTGGCGAGCCGATCCTGGCGTACTACTGGTCGCCGACGCCGCTGATGGGTCAGGTGGATATGGTGCGTCTGGAAGAGAAAGCGGGCGTGAACAAGACCATCGACATCAAGGTCGGCCTGTCCAAGACCTTCCACGAGCAGGCGCCCGAGCTGGTGTCGGTGCTGGAAAAGGCCAACATCCCGATCGATCTGCTGAACCAGAATCTGGCGCGCATGAGCAAAGACCGCATCGAATCGCCAAAGCTGGCGAAGATCTTCCTCAAGGAACATCCTGAGGTCTGGCATCAATGGGTCAGCGAAGACGCTGCCAAGAAGGTAGAGGCGTCGCTGTAAAACTTAGAGCCGGATGCCGCACGAACGGGCGGTGTGCACGGAGACTGTGGGAGCGGATTCATCCGCGAGACGCCCGTACATTCGACGCGTATCTGTCGTCTGTACCTCTGTATCGCGAATAGATTCGCTCCCACAGGTCCGGGGTCACCCGCAGAATCCAGGCAGTACCTGAACAACGGATCTGCGCCACCTGAGAGATCGAGACAAGACTATGTTCCCCGAAAGCTTCACGTTCTCCATCGCCGACTGGGTCAACGACTGGGTCGACAAACTGGTCACCAACTACGGCGACGTGTTCCGGCACATCTCTGACACCCTGCTGTGGGCCATCGTCAAACTCGAAGGCCTGCTGCGCGTTGCGCCGTGGTGGGTGCTCTTGGCCATCGTCGGCCTGATCGCCTGGCATGCCACGCGCAAAATCACCACCACAGCCGTCGTGGTCGGGCTGTTGTTCCTGGTAGGCGCGGTCGGCCTGTGGGACAAGCTCATGCAGACCTTGGCGCTGATGCTGGTGGCCACGTTCATTTCGGTGCTGATCGGTGTGCCACTTGGCATTCTCTCGGCGCGCAGCAACCGTCTGCGTTCGGTGCTGATGCCGCTGCTCGACATCATGCAGACCATGCCCAGCTTCGTTTACCTGATCCCGGTGCTGATGCTGTTCGGCCTGGGCAAGGTGCCAGCGATCTTCGCGACCGTGATTTATGCCGCGCCGCCGCTGATTCGTCTGACCGACCTGGGCATTCGTCAGGTCGATGGCGAAGTCATGGAGGCAATCAATGCGTTCGGCGCCAATCGCTGGCAGCAGCTGTTCGGCGTGCAACTGCCGCTGGCCCTGCCGAGCATCATGGCCGGGATCAACCAGACCACCATGATGGCGCTGTCGATGGTGGTGATCGCTTCGATGATCGGTGCCCGTGGCCTGGGCGAGGACGTGCTGGTGGGCATCCAGACCCTCAACGTCGGGCGCGGCCTGGAAGCGGGCCTGGCCATCGTCATCCTGGCGGTCGTGATCGACCGCATCACGCAGGCCTATGGCCGTCCACGGCATGAGGCGAGCAAGTGATGAGCAACGAAGCGAACAAGATCGTCGTCAAGAACGTTTACAAGATCTTCGGCAACCGCGCCGAGGAAGCGCTGAACATGGTCCGTCAGAATCAGAGCAAGGACCAGGTGCTGGCCCAGACCGGCTGCGTGGTCGGCGTGAACGACCTGTCGCTGTCGATTGGCAGCGGCGAAATCTTCGTGATCATGGGCCTGTCTGGTTCGGGTAAATCGACGCTGGTGCGCCACTTCAATCGCCTGATCGACCCTACCAGCGGCGAGATTCTGGTGGATGGCGAGAACATCCTGACCTACGACATGGAAGCGCTGCGCAACTTTCGTCGGCGCAAGATCAGCATGGTGTTTCAGAGCTTCGGCCTGCTGCCGCACAAAACCGTGATCGACAACGTCGCCTACGGCCTGGCGATTCGCGGCGAGAGCAAGGCGCAGTGCGTCGAGCGCGCGCAGCACTGGATCAACACCGTGGGCCTGAAAGGCTACGAGAAAAAGTACCCGCATCAGCTGTCCGGCGGCATGCGCCAGCGTGTTGGGCTGGCCCGCGCACTGGCGGCCGACACCGACATCATCCTGATGGACGAGGCCTTCAGCGCCCTTGATCCGCTGATCCGCGCCGAGATGCAGGATCAACTGCTCGAACTGCAGGCCACGCTGCACAAGACCATCGTGTTCATCACCCACGATCTCGACGAAGCCGTGCGCATCGGCAACCGCATTGCCATTCTCAAGGATGGCCGGTTGATTCAGGTGGGCACACCGAAAGAAATCCTCTACTCGCCAGCCGACGAATACGTTGACCGTTTCGTTCAGCGGCGCGTGGCGACCATTTAAGGATGGCGCAAGTCATGTCGCGAGCAGAACAGATCATCATCGGCGACGCACAGGTCACTTGGCAGGACATCACGGCCGTGGCGCGTCATGGCGCAGTGCTGTCGCTCTCGGACGCTGCCTGGACGCGGATCGACAACGCCCAGGCCATCGTCCAGCGCATCGTCGCAAGCGACGAACGCGCCTATGGCGTGAACACCGGCCTGGGCGCGCTGTGCAACGTGTCGCTGCAGGGCGAGCAACTGAGCCGCCTGTCGCGCAACACGCTGCTCAGCCACGCCTGCGGAGTCGGCCCCGCCCTGCCGGATGAGCAGACCCGCGCAATCATCTGCGCCGCGATCATCAACTACAGCCAGGGCAAGTCAGGCATTCATCGCCAAGTGGTGCAAGCCCTGCTGGCGCTGCTCAACCATCGCATCACCCCGCAAGTGCCGTCACAGGGCTCGGTGGGTTACCTGACCCACATGGCCCACGTTGGCGTCGCGCTGCTGGGCGTGGGTCAGGTGAGTTATCGCGGGCAGGTGGTATCGGCGTTGCAGGCGCTGAGCGAGGAAGGTCTGTCGCCGGTCGAGCTGGGCGCCAAGGACGGTTTGTGTCTGGTCAATGGCACGCCGTGCATGACCGGCCTGAGCTGCCTGGCCATCGCCGACGTGAATCGTCTGATGCAGTGGGCCGACGTCATCAGCGCCATGACCTTCGAAGGCCTGCGCGGTCAGCTCGATGCCTTCGACGAAACCATCATCGCCCTCAAGCCGCATCCCGGCATGCAGCAGGTGGGCAAGAACCTGCGCGGCCTGCTGGCGGGCAGTGAAGTGCTGGCCAACAGTCAGGGCATTCGCACCCAGGACGCCCTGAGCATTCGCTCGATTCCGCAGGTCCACGGGGCCACCCGCGACCAGCTCGCCCACGCCACGCGGCAGATCGAGACCGAGCTCAACTCGGCCACCGACAACCCGCTGCTGCTGGGCACGCCCGAGGCCTATCGCGTGGTCTCCCAGGCCAACCCTCACGGCCAGTCCGTGGCGATCGCGGCGGATCTGCTGGCCATCGCCATGGCCGAACTGGGTTCGATCGCCGAGCGCCGTCTGGATCGCCTGATCAACCCGACCGTCAGCGGCTTGCCCGCGTTTCTGGTCAGCCAGCCAGGGGTCAACTCGGGAATGATGATCGTGCAGTACGTCGCGGCCTCGCTGTGTGCAGAAAACCGCCAACTGGCGCAACCGGCGGTCATCGACAACTACGTGACCTCCGGACTTCAGGAAGACCATCTGAGCATGGGCACCAGCGCCGCATTGAAGCTGCACAAGGTGCTGGAAAACGTCACACAGATTCTGGCCATCGAGTACCTCTTGGCCTCTCAGGCGTTCGAGTTCTTCAAAGGGCCGCGCTTTGGCGTGGGCACCGAAGCCGCGTGGCGTCTGCTGCGTGAGCGCGTGCCGGCTTACGATGAAGACCGCTGGCTGGCCCCGGACATCGCCAGCAGCGTGACCCTGCTCAAGAACGAAGAATCGCTGGAAACCGTCTTTCAGGTCTGTCGCGACTATGCGGCAACCCATAACAGCAACAGTCGCAGCTCAAGCGCCACGAGCGCGGAACAGGCAGGAGCCGGTTCAAGGCACGCGACCGACATCAACGAAGGAGTAGCAGCATCGTGACCGACACCCAAAAGGCGACCCCGCTGAACCTGATCCCCGGCCAGCTGACCCTGGCGCAACTGCGCGCGATCTATCAGCAACCCGTTGCGCTCACCCTGGACGCCAGCGCTGATCAGCAGATCGAAGACAGCGTGGCCTGCGTCGAGCAGATCCTGGCCGAGAACCGCACGGCCTACGGCATCAACACCGGCTTCGGCCTGCTGGCCTCGACCCGCATCGCCAGCGCGGACCTTGAAAACCTGCAGCGTTCGCTGGTGTTGTCCCACGCCGCGGGCGTCGGCCAGCCGATCAGCGATGAGCTGGTGCGCTTGATCATGGTGCTCAAGGTCAACAGCCTGAGCCGTGGCTTCTCGGGCATTCGTCGGCAGGTGATCGACGCGCTGATTGCGCTGATCAACGCCGAGGTCTATCCGCATATCCCGCTCAAGGGCTCAGTCGGGGCATCCGGCGACCTCGCGCCACTGGCGCACATGTCGTTGGTGCTGCTGGGCGAAGGCAAGGCGCGTCATAAAGGGCAATGGCTGAACGCCGTCGAGGCGCTGGCAGTGGCCGGCCTGAAGCCGCTGACCCTTGCTGCAAAGGAAGGTCTTGCGCTGCTCAACGGCACCCAGGTGTCGACCGCTTACGCCCTGCGCGGCCTGTTCGAGGGCGAAGACCTGTTCGCCGGCGCCCTGAGCTGCGGCGCGCTGACCGTTGAAGCCGTGCTGGGCTCGCGCTCGCCGTTCGATGCGCGCATCCACGCCGCCCGTGGCCAGCGCGGTCAGATCGATTCCGCTGCCGCTTATCGCGATCTGCTGGGCGACGCCAGCCAGGTGTCCGAATCCCACCGCGACTGCGACAAGGTTCAGGACCCCTACTCCCTGCGCTGCCAGCCGCAGGTCATGGGCGCCTGCCTGACTCAGTTGCGTCAGGCCGCTGAAGTACTGGCCATCGAATCCAACGCCGTGTCCGACAACCCTCTGGTGTTCGCAGCCGAAGGCGAAGTCATCTCCGGCGGCAACTTCCACGCCGAGCCCGTCGCCATGGCCGCTGACAACATCGCCCTTGCGATCGCTGAAATCGGCTCGCTGAGCGAGCGTCGCATTTCGCTGATGATGGACAAGCACATGTCGCAGCTGCCGCCGTTCCTGGTCGCCAATGGCGGCGTGAACTCCGGCTTCATGATCGCTCAGGTGACCGCTGCAGCCCTGGCCAGCGAAAACAAGGCGCTGGCCCACCCGCACAGCGTCGATAGCCTGCCGACCTCGGCCAACCAGGAAGACCACGTGTCGATGGCACCGGCCGCCGGCAAGCGCCTGTGGGAAATGGCAGAAAACACCCGAGGCGTGCTGGCTGTAGAATGGCTGGCTGCGTGTCAGGGTCTGGACCTGCGCAATGGTCTGAAGACCTCGGAAAAACTGGAAATCGCCCGCACTACCCTGCGCGGCAAAGTACCGTTCTACGAAAAAGACCGCTTCTTCGCCCCTGACATCGAGGCCGCCACCGCGCTGCTGGCATCCAATTGCCTGAGCGAACTGGTGTCCGCTGACCTGCTGCCGAGCTTCTGATCGGGACAGGCCACGGACGGCCTGTCATTGAAATGATCGGGTATACGCCACCGCTGTTTGTAGGAGCGCGTTTGCCCGCGAAAGCATTCTGTCTGTTGGCAATGGTGTTGCTGACACACCGCAATCGCGGGCAAGCGCGCTCCTACAGGATCGATAGCAGTCCCTCATTTCAGCAAAAGGAAAGACTAGGAAAAGCGTGAGATGAAACCGCAAAACGCAACAGATCTGAAACGCGGGCTCAGCGCCCGTCACATTCGCTTCATGGCGCTGGGTTCGGCGATCGGCACCGGGCTGTTCTACGGTTCGGCCTCGGCGATCAAACTGGCAGGGCCCGCTGTGCTGCTGGTCTACCTCATCGCGGGCGCCGCGGTGTACATGGTCATGCGCGCCTTGGGCGAAATGGCCGTGCGCAATCCAGTGGCCGGCTCGTTCAGCGAGTACGCCACGCAATACCTGGGTCCGCTGGCAGGCTTCGTCCTGGGCTGGACCTACGCATTCGAGATGATCATCGTCTGCCTGGCCGACGTCACGGCATTCGGGATCTACATGGGTTTCTGGTTCCCCGATGTACCCCGCTGGATCTGGGTGCTCGGCATCGTGTTCGTGATTGGCGCGCTCAACCTGTGCAGCGTCAAAGTGTTTGGTGAAACCGAGTTCTGGCTGTCGCTGCTAAAGGTCGGCGCAATCATCGCCATGATCCTGGCAGGCTTCGGCATTTTGCTGTTCGGCATCGGTTCGTCCGGCGATAGCGTGAGCCACGTGAGCAACCTGTGGACCCAGGGCGGCTTCATGCCCAACGGCGTCAGCGGCCTGGTGGCGGCATTGGCCGTGGTGATGTTTGCCTTCGGCGGCATCGAAATCATCGGTGTGGCGGCAGGCGAAGCGCGCAACCCGGAACGAGTGATTCCCCGCGCAATCAACGCCGTGCCGCTGCGCATTCTGCTGTTCTACGTGCTGACGCTGTTCGTGCTGATGTCGCTGTACCCGTGGCAGGAGATCGGTAATCAGGGCAGCCCGTTCGTCCAGATTTTCGACAAGCTTGGGATTTCCTCGGCAGCGATCATCCTTAACATTGTGGTGATTTCGGCAGCGGTGTCGGCGATCAACAGCGACATTTTTGGCGCCGGCCGCATGATGTATGGCCTGGCCAGACAGGGCCAGGCCCCCAAGGATTTTGCCAAGGTGTCAGCCAACGGCGTGCCGTGGATGACCGTGCTGGTGATGGGCGCAGCGCTGCTCTGCGGCGTAGTGCTGAACTACCTGATTCCGGAAAACGTGTTTCTGCTGATCGCCTCCATCGCCACCTTCGCTACGGTCTGGGTGTGGCTGATGATTCTGGTCACGCAGATCGCCATGCGCCGTTCGATGAGCAAGGACGAGGTCGCGCAACTGAAATTCCCGGTGCCGTTGTGGCCGGTCGCACCGATGGCCGCCACCGCATTCATGGTGTTCGTGTTTGTGGTGCTGGGGTACTTCCCGGACACCCAGGCCGCGCTGGTAGTGGGTGCGGTGTGGATTGTGCTGCTGGTGATTGCCTATCGGGTTTGGGTGAAGCCCAAAATGGGCCCGGTCGGATCAGAGTCGCATGGCCGATGATTGACCTGTGGGAGCGAATTCATTCGCGAAGGGCCGGTACATCCGGCACATATCCATCGGATGAACGATTTTTCGCGAATGAATTCGCTCCCACAGAAGACCACTTATAACCTTGGAGGCACTGATGAAAACGCTCTGGCATAACTGTCACGCAGCAAGCATGGCAAACGGCACTTACTCGACCATCGAGGACGCCGCCATCGTGACCGACGGAGCGCTCATCGCCTGGATCGGCCCCCACAGCGAACTGCCTGATCAGGGCGACATCAAAACGGTCGACCTGAACGGCGCCTGGGTCACGCCGGGCCTCATCGACTGCCACACCCACACCGTGTTTGGCGGCAATCGCAGCGGCGAATTCGAGCAGCGTCTGCAAGGCGTCAGCTATGCGGAAATCGCAGCGGCCGGTGGCGGTATCGCCAGCACCGTCCGGGCCACGCGCGCAGCCAGTGAAGCCGAGTTGTACGCCAGCGCCGAGCGCCGCGTGCAGCACCTGCTCATGGACGGCGTGACCACGATCGAGATCAAATCCGGCTACGGCCTGGACCTGGCCAACGAACGCAAGATGCTGCGCGTGGCGCGCCAACTGGGGGAAAAACTCCCGGTCACCGTGCGCACCACCTGCCTCGCCGCCCACGCCCTGCCCCCGGAATACAAAGATCGTGCCGACGATTACATCGCCCACATCTGCTCGGAAATGCTGCCTGCACTGGCGGCAGAAAACCTGGTGGATGCGGTGGACGCATTCTGCGAATACCTGGCGTTTTCGCCTGCGCAGGTCGAGCAAGTGTTCATCACTGCAGGCCAGTTGGGCTTGCCGGTGAAGCTGCACGCCGAGCAGTTGTCGTCGCTGCATGGTTCGAGCCTGGCGGCGCGTTATCAGGCGCTGTCGGCTGACCATCTGGAATTCATGACCGAGGAAGACGCCATCGCCATGGCCGCTTCCGGCACCGTCGCCGTGCTGTTGCCGGGCGCGTTCTACTTCCTGCGCGAAACCCAGTTGCCGCCGATGGGTGCCCTGCGCAAACACGGCGTGAAGATCGCCATCGCCACCGACCTCAACCCTGGGACCTCGCCGGGCCTGTCGCTGCGCTTGATGCTGAACATGGCCTGCACGCTGTTCCGCATGACGCCGGAAGAAGCGCTGGCGGGCGCCACGATTCACGCCGCGAAGGCCTTGGGGCTGGCCGACAGCCATGGCTCGCTGGAAGTCGGCAAGGTCGCCGATTTCGTCGCGTGGAACATCGAACGGCCCGCGGATCTGGCCTACTGGCTGGGCGGGGATCTGGATAAGCGCGTCGTGCATCACGGCGTGGAAAGTCGTTTCTAATCGGGAGAGTATTGTGGACAAGGTTCTGAGTTTCACTCGCGGTCGTGTACCGCTGCTGATCAGCATGCCGCACCCAGGTCTGAATCTGACGCCGGTGGTGCGCGAAGGGCTGGTGGATGAGGCCGTGAGCCTGCCGGACACCGACTGGCACATCCCGCGTCTCTACGATTTCGCCCATGATCTGGGCGCCAGCGTGTTGGCGGCCGAGTACTCGCGCTTCGTCATCGACCTCAACCGCCCTTCCGACGACAAGCCGCTGTACGCCGGTGCAACCACCGGGCTGTACCCATCGACGCTGTTCGAGGGCGACCCGCTGTTCAAGGAAGGCCAGGTGCCGACCCAGGAAGAGCGCGCGATGTATCTGGAGAAAATCTGGACGCCTTACCACGACACCCTGCGCAGCGAGCTTGAACGCCTGCGTGATGAATATGGCTACGCGCTGCTGTTCGATGCCCACTCGATTCGCGGCCACATCCCGCACCTGTTCGAGGGCCGCTTGCCGGACTTCAACCTCGGCACCTTCAACAGTGCGAGCTGCGACCCTGAGCTGGAAAAACGCGTTGAAGCGGTGTGCGCAGGCGCGAAAAGCTACAGCCATGTGCTGAACGGACGCTTCAAAGGCGGCCACATCACTCGCCACTACGGCAACCCGGCGCAAAACATCCACGCGGTGCAGCTGGAGCTGGCGCAGAGCACGTACATGGAAGAGTTCGTGCCGTTCCACTACCGTGCGGACCTGGCGGAACCGACGCGGGTGGTGTTGAAATCACTGCTGCAAAGCATGATCGCCTGGGGGCGGGAGAAGTACGGGAAGTAATCGTTGCACCTCAAACACCTCCTGACGTGAAATGTTGACCTCCCTGTGGGAGCGAATTCATTCGCAAGACATGGGTACATCCGACGCAGATGCATCGTCAGACAGACCATCGCGAATGAATTCGCTCCCACAGGGGATACCGCCGCGCCTTCAAAAACTTGCGTTACTTCCTCAACAACCGCAACCCGTTGAACACCACCAGCAAGCTCACCCCCATATCCGCAAACACGGCCATCCACATGGTCGCCATGCCCGCGAAGGTCACCGCCAGGAAGATCGCCTTGATCACCAGCGCCAGCGCGATGTTCTGTTTGAGCACCGCAGCGGTGTCCCGCGACAGGCGGATGAACGCCGGTATCTTGCGCAAATCATCATCCATCAACGCCACATCGGCGGTTTCGATGGCGGTGTCGGTCCCGGCAGCGGCCATGGCAAAACCGATTTCGGCCCGCGCCAGCGCAGGCGCATCGTTGATGCCATCACCCACCATACCGACCCGGTGGTTCTGCGCGTACAGCCCTTCAATGGCCTGCAACTTGTCGGTCGGCAGCAGATTGCCCTGGGCCTGATCGATCCCCACCTGCGCCGCAATCGCCTTGGCCGTGTGCGGGTTATCGCCGGTCAGCATCACGGTTTTCACGCCAAGCGCATGCAGTTGCGCGATGGCCTCTCGGCTGCTGTCCTTGACCGTGTCGGCTACTGCGAACAACGCCAAAGGCCCGGTCTCGTCGAACAAAAGCACCACGGTTTTCCCCTGGGTTTCCAGCTCCTCCAGGCGCGCCTCTAGCTCAGGCGAACACAGCCCGGACTCGTGCACCAGCCGATGGTTGCCCAAGTGATACAGGCGCCCCTCAACCTCGCCCTTAACACCCCGCCCGCCCAGCGCTTCAAAAGCCTCGACCGACAGATGCCCGTCGTTGCCGAAATCAGTGGCAATGGCTTGGGAAACCGGGTGATCGGAACGCCCGGCCAGGCTCGCGGAAATCGCCAGCGCGCGCTCACCGAACGCCTCGTCGAGCAGCACGTAATCGGTTTGCACAGGCTTGCCGTGGGTGATGGTCCCGGTCTTGTCCAGCGCCAGGTAATCGAGCTTGTGGCCCATTTCCAGGTAAACGCCGCCCTTGACCAGAATCCCTTTGCGCGCCGCTGCAGCGAGACCGCTGACGATGCTCACGGGCGTCGAAATCACCAATGCACAAGGGCACGCCACCACCAGCAATACCAGCGCGCGGTAGATCCAGTCGAACCATGCCGCGCCCATAAGCAGCGGCGGGACGATCGCCACGGCCAGCGCCAGCGCGAACACTGCCGGGGTGTAGATTTTCGAGAAGCTGTCGACGAAGCGCTGGGTTGGCGCACGCGCACCTTGAGCGGCTTCGACCGCATGAATGATCCGCGCCAGCGTCGAGTTGTTCGCCGCTGCCGTGACCTTGTACTCCAGCGAACCGGCCTGATTGATGGTCCCGGCAAACACCTTGTCGCCCACGGTCTTCTCGACCGGCAGGCTCTCGCCTGTGATCGGCGCCTGATCGATGCTGGATTGCCCCGCCACCACCTCGCCGTCAAGGCCAATGCGCTCGCCCGGTTTGACCCGAACAACGCTGCCCAATGTGATGTGTTTGACCTCCACCTCAACCCACTGGCCGTCCTGCTGCACGGTCGCTATTTCCGGGGTCAGTTGCATCAGCCCACCGATGGCATTGCGTGCGCGATCCAAGGATTTGGCTTCGATCAGCTCGGCCACGGTGAACAGGAACATCACCATCGCCGCTTCCGGCCATTGCCCGATCAGCACTGCACCGGTCACGGCGATACTCATCAGGGCGTTGATGTTCAGGTTGAAGTTCTTCAGCGCGATCCAGCCTTTTTTGTAGGTGGTCAGGCCGCCACTGAAGATCGCGACCAGCGCAATCAGCGCCACCACCCACGTCGGCGCGGCATCGGTGAAGTGAATGACTTCCGCCGCCACAGCCGCCACCCCGGAAAGGACCAGCGGCCACCAGGGCTTTTTCGGCGCAGGCAGCGACGCCGCTTCTTCGGCGCCCTCCTCGATCAGATCCGCCTGCATGCCCAGCGAGCCGATGGCCTCGCGAATCGGCTCGGTCGACGGCAACTCATGCCAGACGCCCAACACGCGATTGATCAGGTTGAAATCGAGTTTCTGGATGCCCGACATCTTGCCCAGCCTGTTCTCGATCAGCGTCTGCTCGGTGGGGCAATCCATCGCTTCGATGCGAAAACTGCTGAGCCGCGCGTTGTCGGTCGAACCGTTGCCAACGCTGACAACCGCCGCAGCGCTGTCATGGGAGCAGCAGGAATGGGCTGAGTGTTCGTGCTTGCCGACCGGCGTGAACTTGGCGGGGACGGCGTGGCTGTGACCTGTGTGGTCATGACCGCTGTGGTCGTGGTTGGCGTGATCGTGGGGCGAATGTTTGTGTACAGAGTCACTCATCGGTTGAGTCTCTTGGTGTGCGTGTTGCCAAGTGAACACCCTGTAGCCACTATAGGGTCAAGCCTCCAATACGGGATCAGTGACATGAACGCATCTTTCAAGATCGGCGAGCTGGCCAAACTGACCGACTGCCCAGTGGAAACCATCCGCTATTACGAGCGCGAAGGCCTGCTGGCCGAGCCTGCGCGCAGCGAGGGCAACTACCGGCTGTACACCCAGGTGCACGTCGAACGCCTGACCTTCATCCGCAACTGCCGCAGCCTGGACATGACGCTGGATGAAATCCGCAGCCTGCTGACCCTTCGCGACAGCCCGCAGGACCAATGCCAGAGCGTCAACGCGCTGATCGACGAGCACATCCAGCACGTCAACGCGCGCATCGCCAGCCTTCAGGCCTTGCAGGAGCAATTGGTGGATTTACGGCAACGTTGCAGCGAGGGGGCGCCGGATCATTGCGGGATTCTGGATCGGCTGGAGATCAGTGGCAGCGTCGTTACGCCGGAAGTCGAGCACTCCCACGTAGGACGCAGTCACGGACATTAAAGCGCACACAAACCTGTAGCAAAAAGCCCCCGACCTGTCAGCCAGGTCGGGGGCTTTGTGTTTTAACCGCAATCAAGCGTGATGAATCCGCTCCACTGCCTCGGTCACACCCGCGCCGTACTCGGGGTCAGCCAGGCTGCAGTGCTTGATGTGCAGCGCGATGATCGGCGCCGACACGCCGCGCAGGGCACGTGCAGTGTTGTCGAACAGCGACTGTTTCTCTGTCGGGCTCATCTTGCGAAACAGATTGCCCGGTTGCGAAAAGTAGTCGTCGTCCACGCGGTGGTTCCAGTGACCCGCAGCGCCTTCGATGGACAGCGGCGGCTCGCGGAAGTCAGGCTGTTCCTGGAACGCGCCCTTGGTGTTGGGCTCGTAGGAGGTCATGCCGCCGCGGTTGCCGTCGATGCGCATCAGGCCATCGCGGTGGTAGCTGTTCACGTGCAGCGCAGCCTTCGGCGAGTTCACCGGGATCTGGTGGTGGTTGACGCTCAGGCGGTAGCGCTGGGCGTCGCCGTAAGAGAACAGGCGGCCTTGCAGCATCTTGTCCGGCGAGAAGCTGATGCCCGGCACCACGTTGGATGGCGCGAATGCCGCTTGCTCAACGTCAGCAAAGTTGTTTTCCGGGTTGCGGTTCAGCTCGAAGTGGCCGACTTCGATCAGCGGGTAATCCGCCTTTGGCCAGACCTTGGTCAAGTCGAACGGGTTGATGTGGTACGAGCCTGCTTCCTTCTCCGGCATGATCTGCACGAACAGCTTCCAGCGCGGGAAGTTGCCGTTCTCGATGTTTTCATACAGGTCGCGGTGATGTGACTCACGATCGCGACCCACCAGATCCTGCGCTTCGGCGTCGGTCAGGTTGGCAATGCCTTGCTGGGACACGAAGTGGAACTTCACCCAGAAGCGCTCATGTTGCGCGTTGAGGAAGCTGTAAGTGTGGCTGCCGAAACCGTGCATCTCGCGATAGCTGCGAGGGATGCCGCGCTCGCTCATGACCACGGTCACTTGGTGGAAGGCTTCTGGAAGTTGAGTCCAGAAATCCCAGTTGTTCTCGGCGCTGCGCATGCCAGTACGCGGGTCGCGCTTGACGGCGTGGTTCAGGTCCGGGAATTTCAGCGGATCGCGCAAGAAGAACACCGGCGTGTTGTTGCCGACCAGGTCCCAGTTGCCTTCTTCGGTGTAGAACTTCAGGGCGAAGCCGCGGATGTCGCGCTCGGCGTCTGCTGCGCCGCGCTCACCGGCCACAGTGGAGAAGCGGGCGAACATTTCGGTCTGCTTGCCGACTTGCGAGAAGATTTTGGCGCGAGTGAATTGAGTGATGTCGTGGGTCACGGTGAAGGTGCCGAACGCGCCCGAGCCTTTGGCGTGCATGCGGCGCTCCGGAATCACCTCGCGATCGAAGTGCGCCAGTTTTTCCAGGAACCACACGTCTTGCAGCAGCGCCGGTCCATGGGGGCCAGCGGTTTGAATGTTCTGGTTATCAGGTACCGGTGCGCCGAATGCGGTTGTCAGTTTGTTGCTCATGGGCGTTCTCTCCACTGGGATCACGTATGGGGGCGGCTCTGCGTGAAGCCGCCCTCAAGCTGTTCGATGGGGAGAACGATAAGGAAAACCCGGTGCGGAAGCTCATTGTGATGCCGCACTGGGTATATAGAAAAAGTTAATTATCGAAACCGAAAGCGATAGTCACTGGTGATCGGCGAAATGTAGGAGCGCGCTTGCCCGCGATTGCGGTCCTGAGACATTTGAGCAATCTCAAATAACGCCATCGCGGGCAAGCGCGCTCCTACAGGCAGCTGTTCAAATCTGATTGCGGTGATACCCGTGCGGCACGCCGCCTTTGGACAGGACCCACTGCCATAACTGAATATCCCGCGCGCGGAAAGCCCCAGCGCAGGAAAGAAGGTAATAACGCCACATGCGATAGAAGCGCTCACCCAGGGTCGGCTCGAAATCCGGCCAGGCCTTAATGAAGTTGTCATGCCAGGCCATCAGTGTCTTGTCGTAGTCCGAACCGAAGTTGTGCAAGTCTTCGACGACAAACAACCCGTCCATGGCATCGCCCATCTGGCCGATCGAAGGCAGATCACCATTGGGAAATATATATTTGTCGATCCACGGATCCGGATAAGAGTTTCGCTGGTTCTTGCCGATGGTATGCAACAGGAACAAACCGCCCGGTTTCAAACAGCGATGGACTAACTCCATGTATTCACGATGGTTTTTTCGCCCGACATGTTCAAACATGCCAACACTGGCAATCGCGTCAAACGGTTCGTCGAGTTCGCGGTAATCCTGAAAACGAAACTCCAGCGGCAAATGCTTGTAACGCTCCTTGGCCCAGGCAATTTGCTCTTTGGAGATACTCACTCCCACCGCTTCAACGCCATAGTGCTCGGCGGCATAGCTCATGAAACTGCCCCAGCCGCAGCCGATGTCCAAGACGCGCATGCCGGGCTTGAGTTGCAACTTGCGGCAGATCAGATCGAGTTTGGCGGCCTGCGCCTCTTCCAGCGTGGCCGCATTCTCCCAGTACCCGCAGGTATAGGTCATACGCGAGTCGAGCATCTTCGAGTAGAAATCGTTGCCCAGGTCGTAATGCACTTCGCCCACAGTCTTGGAGCGCTTGATGTTCTGGCGGTTCATGAACTTGGCCATCAACGCGTAGAACACCAGCCTGATGGGCTTTACGTCGTCGGTCATGCCGGTCTTGAGCAGACGATGGAAAAACTCGTCCAGATGATCACTGTCCCACTGCCCATCCATATACGCTTCGCCCAACCCCAGATTGCCTTGTGCGAAGGCTCTTTCGATCACGCCGGGACCATTGAAACGAATGTCGGAGGGGGCGGAGCCATTAATCTGGATGCCGGCCTCGCCAAGTATGCGTGCTGCAGTGCGGTAAAGGCCGGAGTTGTGATCAGAGTAGGTGTCAGTGCTGAAGTTCGTCGTGGTCATGGAGGGAGATTTCCAAACGCGTGTCAGGCTAAAGACTTTTCGGTAGACCCCGACTATAGAACAAACGTCCCGGAGAATTGAACTCAATAGATCCAATTGACAGATTGAAAATATCTATCAAATCAATGTTGTTTACCAGCTTGCAAAACAGTTATTACATAAATGCAACAATCAGAACTTGCTTTAAAAGCGAAACAGTTAATCCAAGTTAGGTTTTAACCGGTTAGAACATAGAAGGTTTGTGCGGTTTTATACGGAAGTTGAAAGCGCATGGATGCTTTTGTGCGGGAGGCGTCTTGCTCTCCCGCAGGTCAATCTGAACTCAAACCGCCACAGGCGCCTTGATGCTTGGATCGGCGTCATACCCCACGATTTCGAAGTCCTCGAAACGGTAGTCGTAGATGCTCTCCGGACGACGATTGATTTTCAGCCGAGGCAGCGCTTTCGGCGTGCGGGTCAGTTGGGTGGCGATCTGCTCTTCGTGGTTCGAATAGGCGTGGGTGTCGCCCAAGCTGACGATGATCTCGTGAGGGATCAGGTCGCACTGCTGCGCCAGCATGTGAGTCAGCAGCGCCAGAGCTGCGATGTTGTAGGGCAGGCCGAGGAACACATCCGAGCTGCGAATGTACAGCTGCATCGACAGCTTGCCGTCAGCGACGAACGCCTGATACAGCAAATGACAGACCGCCAGCGCCTGACGCCCGGCCTTCACGTTTTCCTGCGGCGAGAGTTTTTCGTCCGGCAGGTATTCGGTGTTCCAGCCGTGGAACAGGATGCGGCGGCTGTTAGGGTTGTTCTTCAGGCAGTCGACCATGTAGTCGATCTGGTTGATCTTGCCGCCATCCTTGGTCGGCCAGCCGGTCCACTGCGCACCGTACACCGGGCCCAGATCGCCTTCTTCGGTTGCCCACTCATCCCAGATGGTCACGCCGTTTTCGTTGAGCCATTTGGTGTTGGTGTTGCCGCTGAGCATCCAGATGAGCTCGTTGGCAATGCTCTTGAAGTGCAGCTTCTTGGTGGTCAGCAGCGGGAAGCCATCGGCCAGGTTATGGCGGATCTGACGACCGAACACAGCCGTGGTGCCAGTGCCGGTGCGGTCGCCCTTGCGCGTTCCGTTGGCGATGACGTCATGTAACAGGTCAAGGTATTGCTTCATGCCCTAAGGCCCTCTGTATCGGTGAATCTGCCGGGCGCCAGCACAAAAGCAAGGCCCGGCAGTTCAGAATCAAGCCGCTGCGTTGTTGGCAGCGGGCGCGCGGTGGTAGGCCAGCCAGATCAGCACCAGGCCGCCGATGATCATCGGCAGGCTGAGGATCTGACCCATGGTGACCCAGCCCCAGGCCAGATAACCCAGCTGGGCATCAGGCACACGGACGAACTCCACCACGAAGCGGAAGATCCCGTAAAACAACGCGAACATGCCGGAAACGGCCATGGTTGGACGCGGCTTGCGCGAGAAGAAGTAAAGAATGGCGAACAGTGCCACACCTTCCAGTGCGAACTGGTACAGCTGCGACGGATGGCGCGGCAACTGGGCAGGGTCGCTGAATGGCGGGAAGACCATGGCCCACGGCAGGTCGGTCGGCTTGCCCCACAGCTCGCCATTGATGAAGTTGCCGATACGCCCGGCGCCCAGGCCGATCGGCACCATCGGCGCGATGAAGTCCATCAGCTGGAAGAACGACTTGCCGTTGCGCTTGCCGAACCAGTAGGTCGCGATCATCACGCCGATGAAGCCGCCGTGGAACGCCATGCCGCCCTTCCACACTTCGAAGATCAGCAGCGGGTTGGCAATATAGTTCGGCAGATCGTAGAACAGCACGTAACCGAGCCGCCCGCCGACGATCACGCCCATGGCGACCCAGAAGATCATGTCCGAGAGTTTTTCCTTGGTCCACGTTGGGTCGAACTTGTTCAGACGGCGTGAAGCCAGGAACCATGCACTGCCGATACCGACCAGATACATCAGGCCGTACCAGTGAATTTGCAGCGGACCGATGGCCACGGCTACCGGGTCAATCTGCGGGTAAGGCAGCATTGCGACTCCTTAAAAAAGCGCTCGTAGAGCGATGAATCAGATCAGAAAACTGGTACCGACTACCACCAGCAGCAGCGCGAACAGTCGTTTCAGCACCCTGGGTGACAGTTTATGCGCAAGCCTTGCGCCAAATCGGGCGAAAAACATGCTGGTGACAGCGATGCCGATCAACGCCGGCAGGTACACGAAACCGAGACTATGCGGGGGCAAGAGCGGGTCGTGCCACCCCAGAATCATGAAACTTATGGCACTGGCCACGGCAATCGGAAAGCCGCACGCCGATGACGTCGCCACCGCCTGCTGCATGGTCAGACTGCGCCAGGTCAGAAACGGCACGGTCAGCGAGCCGCCGCCGATGCCGAAGATTGCCGACGCCCAGCCGATCACCACGCCTGCGGCGGTCAGGCCGGGTTTGCCGGGTACGCCGCGGCTGGCATTGGGCTTGAGGTCCAGAGCCATCTGGATCGCCACCAGAATCGCGAACACACCGATGATTTTCTGCAGGTTGGGCCCGGCGATGTAGCTGGCAGTCAGCGCGCCGAACCCTGCGCCGATCAGAATGCCCACCGTCATCCAGGCGAACACCGGCCAGCGTACAGCGCCCAAGCGGTGATGGGCCCGGACCGACTGAATCGAGGTGAAGACGATGGTCGCCAGCGACGTGCCGACGGCCAGGTGGGTCAGCACTTCGCTGTCAAAACCTTGCAGCGTGAAGCTGAACACCAGCACCGGGACGATGATGATCCCGCCGCCCACGCCGAACAGCCCGGCCAGCACACCGGCGCACGCGCCCAGGGCCAGGTAGAGCAGAAAATCCATGGGAGTCTCCGAAAATCAGTGCGGCAGTCTACCGGAGCGAGCGTTTGCACTCTACCTGCGGTCGATGGATGTCCGCCGGATGTGTGCGTAGAGTAACGACAAAAAGGAGGCCCGCATGTGCCTGATCGTCTTCGCCTGGCGCCCTGCCTACCCACAGCCGCTGATCCTGGCGGCCAACCGCGATGAATTCTACGCCCGCCCTACCTTGCCCCTCGCCCAGTGGGAAGACGCGCCGCATGTCTATGCCGGGCGCGACCTGGAAGCCGGCGGCACCTGGCTCGGCGTCAGCGCTGACGGGCGTTTTGCCGCACTGACCAACATTCGCGACCCCGGCCAGCCGTTGGGCCGTCGATCAAGGGGCGAGCTGGCTGCTCATTTTTTGACCGGTTCCTTGTCGATTGAAGAGTATCTGCGTGAAGTTGCGGGTCGCTCGAGTGAATACGGCGGCTTCAATCTGCTGGTGGGCAATCGCGAAGAACTGCATTTTCTCAACGCTGCCCAACCTGTGCCGCGTCGCCTGGAAGCCGGTGTGTATGGCGTTTCCAACGCAGGCCTTGATACGCCTTGGCCCAAGTTGACGAAGGCCAAGGCTGCGCTGTCGGACCAGCTGGATCAGCCTGAGCCTGAGGCGCTGCTGGGCTTTCTCGCCGATGCGCAGGCCGCCCCGGATGCAGACCTGCCGAGCACCGGCGTGGGTTTCGCGACCGAGAGGCTGCTGTCCAGCGTGTTCATCGCCAGCCCCAACTACGGAACGCGGGCGAGCACCGTGCTGATTGCGAATGCAGATGGCAGCCGCAGACTCATCGAGCGCAGTTTCGGGCCGTATGGGGGGAGATTGGGTGAGGTAGAAATAGAAATCTGAAGTGCACGGCATTTCGCCTGTGGGAGCGAATTCATTCGCGAAAGGGTCGTACATCCGACAGAGGTGTGTCGGATGCACGGGCCCCTCGCGAATGAATTCGCTCCCACAGAGGGCAAGTGCGTAGTCGAGACTCGCGTCCGATCAATGCCCTTTGACGGAAGCCGGATTGATCATCCGCGACAACCCAAGATTCCTCAGCGCCAACTGCAGCGAGCTGCTGATGACTTGCGGGTTGTCGTTTTTCATCAGTTGGGCCAGCAGTTCCTTGGCCTTGCTCAGGTTGATCTGGCGCAGCATCCACTTCACTTTCGGCAAGTTGGTGGCGTTCATCGACAGGCTGTCAAAGCCCATCGCCATCAAGAGCACCGCAGCGGCCGGATCGCCCGCCATCTCGCCGCAAATGCTGACCGGTTTGCCTTCGGCGTGAGCGTCGCGCACGACATTCTGCAGAGCCTGTAGCACGGCCGGGTGCAGGTAGTCGTACAGATCAGCCACGCGCGGGTTGTTGCGGTCAACCGCCAGCAGGTATTGGGTCAGGTCGTTGGAACCGACCGACAGGAAGTCCACCTGACGCGCCAGCTCGCGGGTCTGATAGACCGCCGCCGGCACTTCGATCATCACGCCCACGGGTGGCATCGGCACGTCAGTGCCTTCATCGCGCACTTCGCCCCAGGCCCGGTGGATCAGGTGCAGGGCTTCTTCGGTTTCGTGGGTGCCGGAGATCATCGGCAGCAGAATTCGCAGGTTGTTTAGGCCTTCGCTGGCCTTGAGCATCGCACGGGTCTGCACCAGGAAAATTTCCGGGTGGTCGAGGGTCACGCGAATGCCGCGCCAGCCCAGGAACGGGTTGTCTTCCTTGATCGGGAAGTACGACAGCGCCTTGTCACCGCCGATGTCCAGCGTACGCATGGTCACCGGCAGCGGGTGGAAGGCCGCCAGCTGCTCACGGTAGATCGCCAGCTGTTCCTTTTCGCTCGGGAAACGCTGCTGGATCATGAACGGCACTTCAGTGCGATACAGCCCGACACCCTCGGCGCCGCGCTGCTGCGCGCGCGCCACGTCAGCCAGCAGGCCAGTGTTGACCCACAGCGGCATGCGGTGGCCATCAAGGGTCACGCAAGGCAGCTCGCGCAGCGCGTCGAGGCCCTGGGAAAGCTGACGCTCTTCTTCGACCACCACCGAATACTGCTTGCGCAGGGCCTCGCTGGGGTTGGTGTAGACCTCGCCGTGGTAGCCGTCGACGATCAGCTCGATGCCGTCGACCTTGGAATACGGCAGGTCGACCGCGCCCATGACCGTGGGAATGCCCATGGCCCGAGCCAGAATCGCCACGTGGGAGTTGCCCGAACCCAGTACCGAGACCAGCCCGACGAGCTTGCCTTCCGGCACTTCGCCCAGCATCGCCGGGGACAACTCTTCGCTGACCAGGATGGTGTTGTCGGGATAGACCAGCGTCTGCTGGCGCGCTTCCTGAAGGTAAGCGAGCAGGCGACGGCCAAGGTCTTTGACGTCCGATGCACGCTCGCGCAGGTAGGCGTCGTCCATCAGTTCGAAGCGATTGACGTGCTCATTGACGACCGATCGCAGCGCGCCTTGTGCCCACTGGCCGGTCTTGATGATGTTGGTGACCTCACTGCCCAGCGAGGCATCGTCGAGCATCATCAGGTAGACGTCGAACAGCGCACGCTCTTCAGGACGCAACTGTGTCGCCAACTTCGCCGAAAGCGTGCGCATGTCGCTGCGAACACCTTCGAGCGCATTTTGAAAGAGTGCAAGTTCCGCGTCGATGTCGGTGACGGTCTTGTCCGGCACCACTTCAAGATCGGCGGGCGGCAACATGACCAGCGCCGTACCCACCGCAGCACCGGGCGAACCGGCCACGCCGACGAATTTGGCTTCCTGAATACCCTTGCCCTGACGCCCCAGCCCGCGAATCGAGCCGGTGGCCTCAGCGTGGGCGATAACGCCGGCGAGCTGGGCGCTCATGGTCACGAGGAAGGCTTCTTCCCCTTCGTCGAACTGACGGCGCTCCTTTTGCTGGATCACCAATACGCCGACGACACGCCGGTGGTGAATGATCGGCGCGCCCAGGAAAGAGGCATAACGTTCTTCACCGGTTTCGGCAAAGTAGCGATAACGAGGGTGATCGGCGGCGTTTTCCAGGTTCAGCGGCTCTTCGCGCGTACCGACCAGGCCGACCAAACCTTCATTGGGGGCCATGCTGACCTTGCCGATCGAGCGTTTGTTCAGGCCCTCGGTGGCCATCAGCACGAAACGATTGCTTTCGGGGTCGAGCAAATAGACCGAGCAGACCTGGCTGCTCATGGCCTCTTTGACGCGTAACACAATAATCCCCAACGCCGCCTTGAGATCCTTGGCGGAGTTAACTTCCTGGACGATCTTGCGCAGCGTATTGAGCATGGCTCGGGGTCGAACTCCGTGTCAGTCGCGCGCCAACAGGCGCGGGGCAAGCTCTTTGAGTGCGCGGCGATACACTTCGCGCTTGAATGTCACCACCTGGCCCAACGGATACCAATAGCTGACCCATTTCCAGCCATCGAACTCCGGTTTACCGGTCAAATCCATCCGCACCCGCTGCTCGTTGGAGATCAGGCGCAGGAGAAACCACTTTTGCTTCTGACCGATACACAGCGGCTGACTGTGCGTGCGCACCAGACGTTGTGGCAGACGATAACGCAACCAGCCACGGGTGCAGGCCAGAATTTCAACATCGTGCCGTTCCAGCCCGACTTCTTCATTCAATTCACGGTAGAGCGCGTCTTCCGGCGTCTCCTGAGGGTTGATTCCCCCTTGCGGAAACTGCCAGGCATCTTGATTGATACGGCGAGCCCATAAGACCTGGCCTGCATCATTTGTCAGAATTATCCCGACATTAGGGCGGAAACCATCGGGGTCGATCACGGCTACAACCTCGCAAACGCATGTCGTCGCATTGTTCCACAAAGATCGTGAAGGCAGCAACGAGGCGCAGGCAGCTTATCGCGACAACTGCATTAATAGATGCGATCACTTGATGAAACCTCGTATTCTTGTGCTCTTTTTTTAGCTATTTCAGCGAGTAACCGCATGCGCCTGGCATTATTCGACCTCGACAACACCCTCCTCGGCGGTGACAGCGATCACGCGTGGGGCGATTACCTGTGCGAACGCGGCATCCTCGAAGGTGCTGCCTACAAGGCGCGTAACGACGCGTTTTATCAGGACTATCTGGCGGGCACCCTGAACCTGACCGACTACCTGAATTTCAGTCTGGAGATCCTGGGCCGGACCGAAATGGCTCAACTCGACGAATGGCACGGCGAATTCATGCGCGATTGCATCGAAGCGCTGATGCTGCCCAAAGCTTTGGACCTGATCGCCAAGCATCGCGCTGCCGGCGACAAGCTCGTAGTGATCACGGCGACCAACCGTTTTGTCACTGCGCCGATCGTGGCGCGCCTGGGCATCGATACCCTACTGGCCACTGAATGCGAAATCGTCGACGGCCGCTACACCGGTCGCACCCACGACGTGCCGTGCTTCCGTGAAGGCAAGGTGACCCGCCTGAACCGCTGGATCGAAGAAAGCGGCTTGAATCTGGACGACAGCTATTTCTATAGCGACTCCATGAACGACCTGCCGCTGCTGGAACAGGTCGCCAACCCGGTGGCCGTCGACCCAGACGAAAAACTGCGCGCCGAAGCGACCCGTCGCGGCTGGCCGGTGATTTCGTTGCGCGATTGAGATATCAGAGGTGCAGAGGGAGCAGGCACTGGGCAAACGCGACTTCAGTGTGGGAGCGAATTCATTCGCGAGAGGGCGGTACGGGCGATAGAGGTGCATCGCCTGCACCGGCCCCTCGCGAATGAAATCGCTCCCACAGGGGGCCAGCGTTGACGCGTAAGATCGGTGGCCATCCTCAACTCGGCTTGGCCACCATCAAGTAAAAAATCCCTATAAAAGAAAAGAATGCAGGCCACGCCAGGCCAAACCAGCAGATGCTTGAACGTCACTGCAAATTACAATCCTTGTCGTGGCGTCGACGTTGCGGGGTTACACCGGTTTGGCGCCCATCAGACCGGCGATGGCGACGAAACAGACGGCGCTGAAAATCGCCAGGCTCAGCGTAAATCGAGGGCTACCGACGATCACGGGCCGGCGCAGCCGATTGACTCTCACCGCCAGCCACGCCCAGCTCAACGCGCCGAAGGTGTAGAGAACGCTGGCCCCCAGCAGCCAGGTCTGGCCCAACGGCCAACCGGCGTTATGCACCAGCCACCAGCCGCTGATTGGCAAGGTCAACAGGCACAGGCCCATCAGCAGCCAGACGAACACCCAAGGCTTTTGCATCGCGCGATTCTGCACAGTGAGGTCCCCGGCCCGACGTCCGCGGACGATCCACACCGTCAACGCCAACCCGCTGATGAACAGCAGGGCCGTCGTGACCATGTGCAGGATTTTCAGCGCGGCGAAGTGTTCCATGGGGGTCGTTCCTTTTATAGAAGGCCGTGCTTTGAGCGTAGTCGCGTGCGGGAAGTTGCGTTGGGTAGAGAGACGCCTGCCTTGCGCTTCTGCTCGGAGGGCGTGGGAGCCCTCCGGCCAGAATCAAAAGCAGGACCCCGCGGCGATCTCGGCGTTAACCGAGGAACAACCGATACGCCGGGTTATTCGTCTCATCCCAATACGGGTAGCCAATCTCCGCCAGCG
>NZ_JBWKWB010000041.1:0-35210 GCF_059421985.1 Pseudomonas sp. GW821-FHT02A11 | reverse complement strand
CATGTGAGAGTAGGTCATCGTCAAGATTAAATTCCAGAACCCCATCTGCTCACGCAGATGGGGTTTTGTTTTTGCGCGCGGAAAAGCCAGCCCCGAGACTCAGGCCTGCCTGGACCTATGGGAGCCAGACTGCTACAGGTCACGGCCCCCCTCTGTTAGTCTTCCCCCTCTCCAAACGCCAAGGAAGCAGCTATGCCGGTGACATCCAACCTCAACCCCGGGTTCATGGTGGTTCATGGCAATCGCCTGGATGAACTGCGTAGCCTTGTGGTGTCGTGGATGCGGCGTTACCCGCTTACCCCACTGGAAAACGAAGTTGCGCTGGTACAAAGCAACGGCATTGCCCAATGGCTGAAGCTTGCCCTGGCAGAAGACGCACAGGACGACGACCAGGGCGGCTGCGGCATAGCTGCCGCTATCGACGTTCAACTCCCCGGCAGCTTCATGTGGCAGCTGTATCGCGCTGTTTTGGGGAAGGACGAAATTCCCGAAACCTCGCTACTCGATAAAGCCCCACTGACCTGGCGTTTGATGCGACTGCTGCCTGCACTGATCGACCAAACGCACTTCGAACCGCTGCGACGCTTCCTCACCGCCGACACCGATCTGCGCAAGCGCTATCAATTGTCCGAGCGCCTGGCGGACCTGTTCGACCAATATCAGGTGTACCGTGCCGACTGGCTGGAAGACTGGGCCGCAGGACGGCATCAGCTGAAAAACGTCAGGGGCGAAGTCAAGCCGCTCAAGCCGGAGAACTGCTGGCAAGCCGAACTGTGGCGCGCGCTGCTTCACGATGTTGGGGCCGAAGGCATGGCGCAAAGTCGCGCAGGTGTGCATCAGCGCTATATCGAACGTATCAATACCTTGACCCAAGCCCCCGCAGGATTGCCCGCCCGGGTCATCGTCTTCGGCATCTCTTCGCTGCCTGCACAGGCGCTGGAAGCCCTGGCTGGTCTGGCGCGTTTCAGTCAGGTGTTGCTCTGCGTGCACAACCCCTGCCGTCACCACTGGGCAGACATCATCGCCGACAAGGACCTGCTGCGTCACGAGTACAAACGTCAGTCGCGCAAGGCCGGCATGCCGGTGGTGCTCAGCCCCGACGCGCTGCATCAGCATGCCCACCCGCTGCTGGCCGCCTGGGGCAAACAGGGGCGTGACTACATCAATCTGCTCGACAGTCACGATGACCCCAACAGCTACCGCTCGATCTTCCGTGACGGTCGCATTGACCTGTTCAGTGAGAGCGACCCGCAGACGCTCCTCAGCCAATTGCAGGACGACATTCTTGAACTGCGCCCCCTGAGCGAGACCCGTGAGCTGTGGCCTGCCGTCGACATCAAGAAGGACCGCTCGATTCGCTTCCACGTTGCTCACAGCGCCCAGCGTGAAGTGGAGGTGTTGCACGACCAGTTGCTGGCGCGCTTCAGCGCCAATCCGGACCTGCGCCCTCGCGACGTCATTGTGATGGTCCCCGACATCGACAGCTACGCGCCGCACATTCGCGCCGTGTTCGGCCAACTGGATCGTGACGATCGCCGCTTCATTCCCTTCACTCTGGCGGACCAGGGGCAGCGTGGTCGCGACCCGCTGTTGATCGCCGTCGAACACCTGCTGAAGATCCCGGACAGCCGCTTCCCGGTCAGTGAGATCCTTGACCTGCTGGACGTTCCGGCCCTGCGCGCACGCTTCGGCATCGATGAGCGCGACCTGCCAACCCTGCATCGCTGGATCGAAGGCGCCGGCGTGCGCTGGGGGCTCAACGCCAGGCAGCGTGAGGGCCTTGGCCTGCCCGAAGCGCTTGAGCAGAACAGCTGGCACTTCGGCCTGCGGCGCATGCTGCTGGGTTACGCAGTAGGTGCGGGGATTGCCTACCACGACATCGAACCCTATGACGAGATCGGCGGCCTGGATGCCGCGCTCATTGGTCCACTGGTCTCGCTGATCGATGCGCTGCAGATCGCCCATGCCGAGCTGTCGCAACCGGCAACGCCGCCGGTCTGGGGCTCGCGGCTGCAGGCGCTGATGCAGCTGTTTTTCAACGCCGACAGTGAGCACGACGACTACCTGCTCGGCCAGCTCGAAACCCTGCGCGAGACCTGGCTGGAAACCTGCGAAACCGTCGGTCTGCTGGAAGAACTACCGCTGACTGTTGTGCGGGAAGCGTGGCTGGCGGGTCTCGATCAGGGGCGTTTGTCGCAGCGCTTCCTCGCAGGCTCGGTCAACTTCTGCACGCTGATGCCGATGCGCGCGATTCCCTTCAAGGTCGTCTGCCTGCTCGGCATGAACGATGGCGATTACCCCCGCGCACAACCGCCGCTGGACTTCGACCTGATGGGCAGCGACTACCGCCCCGGCGACCGTTCCCGTCGTGAAGACGACCGCTACCTGCTGCTTGAAGCGCTGCTGTCTGCTCGCGATCAGCTGTATATCAGTTGGGTCGGCCGCAGCATTCGCGACAACTCCGAGCGCCCGGCGTCGGTATTGATAGGCCAGCTGCGTGATCACCTGGCCAGCGGCTGGAGACTGGCGGGCGCCATCGAGCCCGAGGACGACAGGAAGCGTGACCCCGGCCAGCAATTGCTGCACAAGCTGACCCTCGAACACCCCCTGCAACCGTTCAGCGCCAAGTACTTTCAGGAGAGCCTGGAGTTCTTCAGCTTTGCCCGTGAATGGCAGGTGCTGCATGAGGCCGCAATTGAATCAGGCGACATCAAGGCGCTGGAAAAGCACGAACAGGAAGAGCCGCTGAGCCTGATGCAGTTGCAGGATTTTCTGCGCAACCCGGTCAAACATTTCTTCAGCCAGCGTCTGAAAATTTTCTTCGAAGTGGCTGAAGCGCCTTTGGCGGATGAAGAACCCTTCGTGCTCGATGCCCTTGAGCGTTACGGCTTGAGCGATAGCCTGTTGCAAGCGGCGCTGATCGACCCTGAAAACACCCACGATTCCCTCAAGGCCCAAGCCGTTCGCCTACAAGCCAGCGGCCTGTTGCCTATGGCCGGTTTCGGAACACTCCTGCAGGACGAGTTGATCGAACCGCTACCGGATCTGGTTCAGCGCTATCACGACCTGCTGTTCAAGTGGCCCGACCGCCTGCACAGCGCGCTGCCGGTGACCTACTCGCATCAAGGTGTCGAACTGGACGGCTGGCTCGATGGCCTCTATCAAAACGCTCAAGGCGAACTGCTCGCTGTGACGGCCATTCCCAACGCCATCGGCGGCAAGAAGTCGCGCAAGTGGCATCGCCTGACCAAACCCTGGGTCAACCATCTGGTGGCCTGCGCCTGCGATTTGCCGCTGACCACCGCACTGGTCGCCAGCGACGAAACCCTGCTCCTGCCGCCATTGGACAAAGCCTCTGCGACCGGCACCCTTAATGACCTGCTGCTGGCCTGGCAACACGGCATGCAGCGGCCGCTGCCTGTCGCGGTGAAAACCGCATTCGCCTGGCTGGGGCAGTCGGATGAAGAGAAAGTCGAAGCCGCTGCGCGCAAGACCTATGACGGCGACGGCCAGAACATCGCAGGCGAACACGCCGAGAGTACGGCCCTGGCCCGGCAATTCCCGGATTTCGATGCGCTGCTCGACAGCGAGGAGTTCGTCGGCTGGTGTGAGTCGCTGTACAAGCCGATTTTCGAGGCGCCTTGGCAATCTCTGTCCAACGAGGAGGCCGGAGCATGATGGATCTTGGAAAACCTTTGGCCCTGCGCTTCCCGCTCAAGGGCAGCCAACTGATCGAGGCCAGCGCCGGCACCGGCAAGACCTTCACGATTTCCGCGCTGTACCTGCGGTTGGTCCTCGGCCACGGCGACGACGTTTCAGGCTTTGGTCGCGAACTGCTGCCGCCGCAAATCCTCGTGGTGACCTTCACTGACGCCGCCACCAAAGAGCTGCGCGATCGCATCCGTACTCGGCTGGCCGAAGCCGCGCGTTTCTTCCGTGGGGAGATCGACGCCCCCGACGCCTTGATCCAAGCGTTGCGTAGCGAGTTCGCCGCCGAGCAGTGGGCCGGCTGCGCGAGCCGTCTGGACATCGCTGCGCAATGGATGGACGAAGCGGCGGTTTCGACTATTCACAGTTGGTGTCAGCGCATGTTGCGCGAGCACGCCTTCGACAGTGGCAGCCTGTTCACGCAGAGCCTGGAAACCGACCACAGCGACCTGCTGGGCGAGGTGCTGCGCGATTATTGGCGCAAGTTCTGCTACCCCATGAGTGGCGACGCGCTCAATTGGGTGCGCGAGCACTGGAGCGGGCCTGCGGCGTTGTTGCCTCGGGTTCGCGCAATGTTTGGCAGCGATCGCGCGCCCGTCACGCAGACCCCGACGCAACTGATCGAGGCCTCCGTGCGCGAGCGCCGCGAAGCCTTGAAAGCCCTCAAGTCGCCGTGGGCCAACTGGGCCGCTGAGCTGCACGCGATCTGCATCGATGGCGTGAAGTGCAAGGTGGTCGACGGCCGCAAAATGCAGGAGCGCTACTTCAAGCCCTGGTTCGACAAACTGATTGCCTGGGCCAACGACGACGAGCAAGAGCAGCTCGATCTGGGCACCGGTTTCACCCGCCTGACCCCCGAGGGCATCGCCGAGGCCTGGAAAAACAACCCTCCATCGCACCCGGCGTTCGAGGCGATGGTCGAGCTGAAAGTCGCCCTCGACACGCTGCCAACGCCTGATGCCGCTGTGCTTGAACATGCCGCGCAGTGGGTGGGTGCGCGCTTTGAAGAAGAGAAACGCCGTCGCGCCGAAATGGGCTTCGACGACATGCTGTTGCGTCTGGATACCGCCTTGCGCGGCTCGGGGGGCGAGCGGCTGGCGACCCTGATTCGCGAGCAATTCCCGGTCGCGCTGATCGACGAATTCCAGGACACGGACCCGGTGCAGTACCGGATTTTCGACAGCATCTATCGCCTCGAAGGCAACGACGACAGCACCGGCCTGTTCCTGATCGGCGACCCCAAGCAGGCGATCTATGCCTTCCGTGGCGCCGACATCTACACCTACCTGCGCGCACGCACGGCGACCACCGGGCGCCTGCACACGCTGGGCACCAACTTCCGTTCCAGTCATGCGATGGTCGAGGCCGTGAATCACGTCTTCGTGCGCGCCGAGAACAGCCCGACCGGTCGCGGGGCGTTTCTGTTTCGCAGCGCCGATCACAACCCTGTGCCGTTTTTGGCCGTCGGTTCGCAGGGGCGCAAGGAAGTTTTCGAGGTCGACGGCTCGGTCGTGCCTGCGTTGAACGTCTGGCAACTGGTAACCGATCAGCCGGTCTCGGGAACAGTCTATCGGCAGCAACTGGCTGCCAGCTGCGCCAGCCAGATTGTCGGTTTGCTCAATGCGGGCCAGCAAGGTCGCGCAGGCTTTGCCAAATCCGGCGAGCCGCTCAAAGGTCTGCAACCGGCAGACATCGCGATTCTCGTGCGCGACGGCAAGGAAGCCCAGGCTGTGCGCGGCGAGCTATCGGCGCGCGGTGTGCGCAGCGTTTATCTGTCTGACAAGGATTCAGTGTTTGCCGCTCAAGAGGCCCACGATCTGCTGGCCTGGCTCAAGGCTTGTGCCGAACCTGACGCTGAGCGCACGCTGCGCGCAGCGTTGGCGTGCATCACGCTCGACCTGCCGCTGGCCGAGCTTGAGCTGCTCAATCAGGACGAACTGGCGTGGGAACAGCGCGTCATGCAATTTCGCGATTACCGCCGCGTCTGGCGCAGCCAAGGCGTGTTGCCAATGCTGCGCCGCCTGCTGCACGACTTTAAACTGCCGCAGACCCTGATCTCGCGCAGCGACGGCGAACGCGTGCTGACCAACCTGCTGCACCTGTCCGAACTGATGCAGCAAGCCGCCGCTGAGCTCGATGGCGAGCAGGCGTTGATTCGTCACTTGGGCGAGCATCTGGCGTTGTCCGGGCAGGCAGGTGAAGAGCAGATCCTGCGGCTGGAAAGTGACGAGCAACTGGTCAAGGTCGTGACCATTCACAAGTCCAAAGGCCTGGAATACCCGTTGGTGTTCCTGCCGTTCATTTGCTCGACCAAACTCGTGGATGGCAGTCGCCTGCCGCTGCATTTTCACGATGCCGATGGCCACGCGCAGATCAGCCTCAAGCCGACAGCGGCGCTGGTTGAACAGGCCGATGACGAGCGCCTGGCCGAGGACCTGCGTCTGCTGTATGTGGCCCTGACTCGTGCGCAACACGCCTGCTGGCTGGGCGTTGCCGATCTCAAGCGCGGCAACACCAAGGGTTCGATTCTGCATCGCTCGGCGCTGGGCTATCTGCTCGGCGGCGGCCAGGTGCTGGGGGAGTCGACTCAACTCGTTCAGTGGTTGCAATCACTGGCTGAAGACCAGCCCACGCTGCAGGTCGAGGCCGTGCCTGCACCGACCGAGGAAACCTTCAGCGCCCCTCGCAGCGAGATCGCCCTGAGCAAGCCGCGCCTGCCTCGGCGCAGCGCGAAGGAGAACTGGTGGATCGCTTCGTACAGCGCCCTGCGCATCGGCGACACCATCACCGACAGTGGCGACCAGTCCCCGGACAGCCCTCAGGCGCAGAAGCTGTTCGACGATGAACGTCTGGACCCCGATGCGCCCCGCGAGACGCCTGTCAGTGGCGGCGACATCCACCGGTTTCCTCGCGGCCCGAACCCCGGCACCTTTCTTCACGGCTTGTTGGAGTGGGCAGGGGAAAAGGGTTTCGCAGCAGCGGCGGCCGACTCGGTGGCGCTGGAAAAGGTCGTCGCGCAACGCTGTAATCGACGCGACTGGAAGGGCTGGATCAACACCCTGACTGACTGGCTCACGCACCTGTTGAACATGCCGCTGCGCCTGGGCGCTGACGTGCAGCCGGTCGCGTTGAGCGGGATGGACCAGCCCAATCAGTACCGCGTCGAGATGGAGTTCTGGTTTGCCTGTTCGAAAGTCGATGTGGCGCAGATGGACGCGCTGGTGCGTCGTTTCACCCACCATGGCGCGCCCCGCGCGGCGGCGGAAACCGTGTCGCTCAATGGCATGTTCAAAGGCTTCATCGACCTGACGTTCGAGCACCAGGGCCGCTATTACGTAGCCGATTACAAATCCAACTGGCTGGGCGTCGACGACGATGCCTATACCGACATTGCGATGGAAAATGCCATTCTGGAAAACCGTTACGACCTGCAATACGTACTTTACCTGCTGGCCCTGCATCGTCAGCTCAAGGCGCGTCTGGCCGATTACGACTACGACCTTCACATGGGCGGCGCGGTGTACCTGTTCGTGCGCGGCAGTCGCGCGGCGAGCCAGGGCGCGTGGTTTACCCGACCGCCCCGTGAGCTGATCGAAAGCCTCGACCTGCTGTTTCAGGGCCGAGCACTGATCCAGGAAGAGACGCTGTCAGGAGACCTCGCATGAACCGCCCCTTCGCCCATTTGCTGCCCACGCCGCTGGACGCCGAGAGCCTGGCTGCGCTCAAACCCCTGAGTCGCGTGGACGATCTGTTATTGCTGCTGGAACGCTGGGTCGAACGCGGCTGGCTGCGGGCGCTGGACAAGGCCTTCGTGGCGTTTCTGGCAGACCTCGATCCGGCGGCTGATTCGCTGGTGTTGCTGGCAGCGGCGTTGACCAGTCACCAGCTGGGTCATGGGCATGTCTGCCTCGACCTCTTTGAGACCCTCAAAGAGCCTGACTTCGCGTTGTCGTTGCCGCCCGAAGGCGATGTGCTGTCGACGCCGATGCTGCTGCCTTCCGCGCTGCTCAAGGCGCTGGATGGCGCGACCTGGTGTCAGGCACTTGCGGACAGTCTGCTGGTTGCCCAGGCGGGGGATAACAGCGAAGCCGCGGCGCAGAAGCCCTTGGTGCTCTCGGACCGTCGCCTGTACCTGCGCCGCTACTGGACCTATGAGCGCCGGATCGATGCGGCGTTGCATCGCAGGCTCGCGCAGGCAGAACCTGCGCCGAGCGATCTGCCGCAACGTCTGGATGCGTTGTTCGGTGCCGCCAGCACCGCGCCCGATGCGCTGATCGACTGGCAGAAACTCGCCTGCGCCCTCGCCACCCGTGGCGCATTCAGCATCATCACCGGCGGCCCTGGCACGGGTAAAACCACCACCGTCGTGCGTCTGTTGGCGCTGCTGCAATCGCCGGCGGTCGAGCGGGGCAAGCCGCTGCGCATACGTCTGGCCGCCCCGACCGGCAAGGCAGCGGCGCGGCTGACCGAGTCCATCAGTCATCAGGTGCAAACCCTCGAAGTGCCCGCAGATGTACGGCAGAAAATCCCCAGCGACGTGACCACCGTGCACCGCCTGCTCGGCAGTCGGCCTGGCACGCGGCACTTCCGGCATCACGCGGGCAACCCGCTGCCGCTCGACGTACTGGTGGTCGACGAAGCGTCGATGATCGACCTGGAGATGATGGCCAATCTGCTGGACGCCTTGCCGCCCCACGCGCGCATGGTGTTGCTCGGCGACAAGGATCAGTTGGCGTCGGTGGAAGCCGGGGCGGTGTTGGGTGATCTGTGTCGCGACGCCGAAGCGGGCATGTACAGCCCCGAAACCCTGGCGTGGCTGGCCTCGGTCAGTGGCGAGGACCTGAGCAGGAGCGGCCTGCAGCTGGGCGACAATCAGCGTCATGCTCTGGCCCAACAGGTGGTGATGCTGCGCCACTCCCGGCGCTTTGTCGCGGGCAGCGGCATTGGCCAGTTGGCGAAATTGGTCAACCAGCAACAGGATCAGGATGCGCGCTCGCTGCTGGTCGATGGCGGCTACAAGGATCTGTATTCACTGGTGCTCAAGGGCGAGCAGGATCGCGCGTTGTCGCGGCTGTTGCTCGATGGTCACGGCGATGGCCCTCAGGGTTATCGCCACTATCTGAGCCTGATGCGCGCGCAGCGGCCACAGAGCATCGCGTCCATTGAAGACCCGCGTTGTGTGGAGTGGGCGCGCGAAGTGCTCAGCGCCTTCGATGAGTTCCAGCTGCTGTGTGCCGTGCGCAAAGGGCCGTGGGGCGTTGAGGGGTTGAATCAGCGCATCACCCAGACGCTGTTTGCCGCTGATCTCATCGAGAGCGACCAACAGTGGTACGAAGGCCGCCCGGTGCTGATGACCCGCAACGATTACGGCCTGGGTTTGATGAACGGCGACATCGGGATTGCGCTGCGTTTGCCGGAAGGGCCGGTCGAGGAAAACCGCACGGCCTTGCGCGTTGCCTTCCCGCGCAACGATGGCGAGAGCGGCGTGCGTTTCGTGCTGCCGAGCCGGCTCAATGATGTGGAAACGGTCTACGCGATGACCGTGCACAAATCACAGGGCTCGGAGTTTGCGCACACGGCGTTGATCTTGCCTGAAGCGTTGAACCCGGTGCTGACCAAGGAGTTGATCTACACCGGCATCACCCGGGCCAAGCAGTGGTTCAGCCTGATCGAACCGCGTCAGGGGGTGTTCGAAGAGGCCTTGCGGCGCAAGGTGAAGCGCTTGAGTGGGTTGATGCTGGCGTTGTAGCCGATTTTGAGGGCCGCGGATCAACCTGTGGGAGCGAATTCATTCTGGGCGGCATTCCGACGAGAGGAAGGTAAAGCCGACACACCTCTATCGGATGTACCTTCCTCTCGCGAATGAATTCGCTCCCACAGGGATTGATGAATCCTTTCGATAGGGTTCTGTCAGGTCGCACAAAACGAATTGCCTGGGGCGACGTGATGCAGGGATCATGTCGCTCCACGATAGCCGCTCACGCTTCCTTGCGCACGGGCTCCGGTTGAGTGGCCACGCTGCCCAGGCCCATGAACTTGCGCACCCGCTCGCCGCACTGGTCGGCGAGGATGGTCTGCGGCGAAGCGTCGACCTGCACCACGCCGTTTTCCATGAAGATCACCCGGTCGGAAATCGACAGGGCGAAGTCCATTTCGTGGGTGACGATGAGCATGGTCATGCCTTCCTTGGCCAGGTCGCCGATGACCTTGAGCACATCGCCCACCAGCTCAGGATCCAGCGCCGAGGTCGGCTCGTCGAACAGCATGATCTGCGGGTCCATCGCCAGCGCGCGGGCAATCGCCACACGCTGCTGCTGACCGCCGGACAGCTGATGCGGGTATTTGTGCGCGTGGGCCAGCAGGCCGACCTTGTCCAGCAGGGCGTAGGCGCGCTGTTCGCTGATGGCCTTGTCGCGCCCGTGGTAGCGCGGCGCGAGGGTAACGTTGTCGAGGATGGTGCGATGGGGGAACAGGTTGAAGTTCTGGAACACCATGCCGATGCGCTGCACGCCCCGGCGGATCTGCGGCGCGTTGGGGCTGTCGCCGGCGTGAATAAACCCGTCGCCGAAGAGAATGATCTCGCCTTTGTCGATGCTTTCCAGGCTGTTTACGGTGCGGATCAGCGAGGTCTTGCCCGAGCCCGACGGGCCGATGATCGAGATAACTTGACCCGGATTCACGTCCAGGCTGATGCCCTTGAGCACCTCGTGATGGCCGTAGCTCTTATGAATGTTGAGCAGTTGCAACGCAGGCGCCGAACCCGGCCCTGCGTCTGGCTGACGAGCCTTGACCGGCTGCGCCACCAGGGTCGAGCGCAGGCGAGTGAGGGCGTTGTCGTCGAGGGTTTGCGGCTTGCGGTTATTCAGCTCCAGGTGCTGTTCGAGCCAGTGAAACAGCCAGCCGAACACGGTCACGATCATCACGTAATACACCGCGACCGCTGACAGGGTTTCCATCACCAGGAAGTTTTGCGCGTACAGGCGCTGGCCCACGGTGAGCAGCTCGGTCAGGGAAATGACTGACACCAGCGAGGTCAGTTTCACCACGGTGATGTATTCGTTGATCAGCGTCGGCAGGGAAATGCGGAAAGCCTGCGGGATCACGATCAGACGCTGCATGCCGATCAGGCCTACACCCAGCGCGCGACCGGCCTCCTTCTGCCCCTTGGCAACGGAAATCAGACCGCCGCGGTGGATCTCGGCCATGTACGCCGCTTCGGTGACGACCAGGGCCAGCAAGCCGGAGTAGAAGGGGTTGGACAGCACCTCGCGAGTGACCGGAAACATCTGCGGCAGGTTGTAGGTGAAGACCACCAGCACCAATAGCGGGACGCTACGAAAGAACCAGATATAAATCGACGCTGGCACGCTGATCCAGCGCGCGGTCGAGAGTTTGGCCGAGGCCAACAGAAACCCCAGCAGCATGCCGATGAACCAGCCCAGGGCGCTGAGTTGGATCACCGTGATGCAGGATTCCCAGAAGTCCGAGACCGAGAACAGCGAAAAAAAGTAGGACCATTCGAATTGCATACACACCTCAAGCTGCCAGTCGGGGCGGGGACTTCACAGCGCTTGTCGCGGACAACGATAAACCCTATAGGAGCGCGCTTGCCCGCGATTGGCCAGTACAGCCGATAGAGATGTATCGGTTCTACTACGTCATCGCGGGCAAGCGCGCTCCTACAAGGGGCAAGCATCAAACCATCTGCAGCCGTACAGCTACAGATTCACTCAGTTACTCGGCTCTTCCAGGTTGTACTTCTTCAGCAGCGCCGCGTACTCACCGGATTTCTTGGTTTCGTCGAACGCCTTGAGCAGCGCCTGATACAGCTCGTCGTTCCCTTTTTTGACGTAGATGCCCAGGGTTTGCTGGTAGATCGAGTGCTCGGTGCTGACCACTACGCGGCCTTTGGTGCGTTCGGCGATCATGCCGGCGGCGCCGTCGATTTCCACCTGGGCCTGAACGTTGCCGGACAGCAGCGCCTGGGTCACTTCAGGCGCGGACGGGAATTCGCTGACCGAGATCGCGCCCCTGTTGTTCGGCACGCAGTAATCGGTGGACAGTTTGTTGAACTGGGCGACCCAGGTGGTGCCTTTTTCCAGGCCGACTTTCAGGCCGCAGAGGTCTTCCGGCACCTTGGGTTTGAGGGGGCTGTCTTTGAGCACCATGATCGCCGCGCCAGTCTTGGCATAGGCGATGGTCTGGGCCTGGGTCTGGCGTTCAGGGGTGATGTACATGCCCGAGATGATGGCGTCGTAGTGACCGGCGTTCAGGCTCAGGATCAGGCTGGAGAACTTGGTGTCGACGAACTCGGCCTTGAGGTCCATGTGCTTGGCCAGCAGGCGCGACAGATCAGGGTCGGAGCCGACGACGTTTTTCTTCTCGTCGTAGGATTCGAACGGCGGGTAGGTAATCTCCATGCCGATCTTGAACTGGCCGGGCGTCACAGTGGTAGCGGCGTGGGCAATTGTCGCGCCGAGCACGGCGGTGGCAAGAACGGTCAAGCGAACTGCAGTGTTCAAAGTGTTGCGCATCGTCGGTGACTCCACGGAAGGTTTGTAAGGCACGGTGTGTTGGAATTGGGTAGGGGGCATCAGGACGCGTCCTTTGCCTGATTCTTCAGGTGGCCGAAGCTCGAAGGCTTGCGGGCTTTTTCGTACAGCTTCAACTCGCCACTTTCGACCTTGCGGCGCAGGTACTGATAGGTCTGCAGGGCCTGGCCGAACATGTGTTCGCCGATGGTGATTTCTTCGTATTCCTTGCTGCCGTTGTCGAGCTCCTTGTTTACGAAGGCGGGCAACGGCTTGATCTGCGTGTTGAAGTCGCAGGCGAAGAACAGCGGAAAGGAGTAACGCTCTTCGCTGACCGTGCGTACCCGATGAGCTGTAGCAACGAACGTACCAGCGGTCATCACCTCCAGCATGTCGCCGATGTTGACCACGAATGCCCCTTCAACCGGTGGCGCATCGATCCACTGGCCCAGGTCGTTCATCACCTCAAGGCCCGGCTTGTCGGCCAGCAGCATGGTGAAGCACTCGTAATCGGTGTGTGCACCAATACCGGGCGCGTCTTGCGCAGCGCCGTCAAAAGGGTAATGAATCAGACGCAGCTTGGAGGGCGGACGCGTGACCATCGCCTCGAAATAGCCTTCCTCAAGGCCCAGCGCCAGGGCAAAACCATCGAACAGGCGACGGCCCAAGGCAAACACGGCCGCGTAATAAGCCTCCACAGCAGGGCGGAAACCGGGCAGATCCGGCCACTCGTTGGCACCGATCAGGGGCGTCTTGGCGATCACCAGCGGGTCCTCGTCGCCCACTTCAAAGCCGATGTCGAAGGCTTCCTTGTGATCCGGCTTGCCCTTGGCGTACACCTCTTCGCCTTTCGGCACGAAGCCCTTGTGGCTGCGCGAGGTGCCGATGTAATGCTGCATCTTGTAGTCCAGGGACTGAGCGAACAGATCCTTGGCGGCCTGGCGCAGGCCGGTGATCAGCGAAGGCTCGATGCCGTGGTTCTTGACGTACAGAAAGCCGACTTCGCGCGCTGCCTTGCCGAGCTCGTCGGCGACGGCCTGACGCGCGGTGATGTCGGTGCTGAACAGGCCGGCGATGTCGACCACCGGAATGCTGCTGAAGTTGGCGACTCTGGGTTCGGTTGAGATTGCGGCCGCGTGAGTCTGATCAGGCATGGCGAAACGCTCCTTATCGGCTTGTTGTATGGGTGAATCGCTGGAAGTGTTCACGTTCGGTCTGACCCATCCAGGTGTTCAGCGACCACAGATCGGCGACCGGTACGTTGGTGAAGGGCAGGTGATGCAGGTAGCCGTCGGCGCCGAATTCCGGGGTCAGCGTGGTCAGCTGATAGCCGCGGGCCTGCTGGGATTTCCACACCGCTTCCCAGTGCTGCTGATGGAAAGCCAGTTCCGCGGCACGCTCGGGGGCGGCGGGGTGCGGGACTTGCGGGCCCTGGTCATACCCGACCCGAGCCTGTATGTGATGAACGCGCTCGACGAAGGCACTGAGGTCGTCTTCAGGGTCGTTGAGCAGGCGCTCGCAGGTGACGATCCAGTGGCTGATGTCGCTGGTGAAGCGCAGGTCCGGCAACTGGCGAATCAGCTCCAGCGTCACCCACGGGTTGAACAGCGAGCGGGCGCGGTGGGTTTCGAAGGTGACCATCTGGCCGTGTTTGCGCGCCAGTTCCAGCGCCTGACCGAAGAACTCGACCTGCTGCGGCAACTGCCAGCGGTCGTTACCGGCCAGCACGTTGACGAAACGCGGCGCCAGCTCCGTGGACCAGGCGAGTTTCTTTTCAAGATCCGAGAGGTGTTCGGCAGTGGTGGCCGACTGCTCCGGCAGGACGTCGTAAGCGGTGAAGACCGTGGCGATGTAGGGCAGGCGGTTGGCCCGCAGAAAGGCACCCAGCTCGGCGCGTTCGACCGGCGTCAGCGGCAGGCGCGCTTCCATGCCGTCGAACCCGGCTTCCAGCAGCTCGTCGAGCGCCTGAGTCCGGCTTGCGGTATAGCCCCACATGGTGCGGAAGATTTCCAGTTTCATCGAACGTCCCCAAAGATTGCGCATAGCGACTGACCTGTGACCTTAGACATGGCTCCGCCACGGCGCAGGCCGAAACGGGGTACAGCGGCAGTCACAACAGAAAAGGCAATCTTCGGGCCGTGTCTCTTACTGGACGGGCTCCTTTATTGGAGCCGATCTTAGGTTCGGCCGATGAACGGAAAGAATAGGAAAGCTCAAATGCATAGTTCAGAGATTTCTAAACTATGGTGGCGAGGTGCGATCTAGACGTTTTTGGTATTCAACGAACCCATGTAGGAGCGCGCTTGCCCGCGATGGCGGTGTGCCTGTAGCAGATGCATTGCCTGACTTACCGTCATCGCGGGCAAGCGCGCTCCTACAGCTGACTCAGATCGGGTTGCTCAATCGACAAACGTCATGGCCCGGCTTTCCCCCAACAAAAACGCCTGATTCTGCTCGGTGGTCTGGCGGATGTAGTCCCAGAGCAGGGTGATGCGCTTGAGCTTCCTCAGGTCCTCCCGGCAATACATCCAGAACTGCCGCGTGATGTTCACCTCCTGCTCCAGCACCGGCAGCAATCGCGCATCCTGGGCAGCCAGAAAACACGGCAGGATCGCCAGCGCCCGGCCTTGCAGGGCGGCGACGTACTGGGCGATGACGCTGGTACTGCGCAGGTGGGCATGGACATCGGGGAACAGGTTGTTCAGGTACAAAAGCTCAGGGCTGAACGCCAGGTCGTCGACATAACTGATGAATGGGTGGCCAGCCAGGTCGTCGGTTTTGCGGATCGGCGGGTGTTTGTCCAGATACTCCTGCATTGCATAGAGCCGCAGGTTGTAATCGCACAGTTTGCAGCAGACATACGGCCCGTGTTCCGGGCGCTCGAGGGCGATGACGATGTCGGCTTCGCGTTTGGACAGGCTGATGAAGTGGGGCAGCGGCAGGATGTCGACCGAGATGGCGGGATAGGAATCGGTGAAGTGGCTCAGTTGCGGGGTGATGAAAAAACTGCCGAACCCCTCGGTGCAGCCCATACGCACATGGCCCGACAGCGCGACGCCGGAGCCCGAGACCTGTTCGCAGGCAATGTGCAGTGTGCTTTCAATCGATTCTGCCGAGCCCAGCAGACGCTGGCCTTCGGGGGTGAGGACAAAGCCGTTGTTACGCGATTTTTCGAACAGCAACGTGCCCAGCGAGGCCTCCAGCGAACTCACCCGCCGCGACACGGTGGTGTAGTCCACCGCCAGCCGTTTGGCCGCCGAACTGGCCTTGCGGGTGCGTGCCACTTCGAGAAAAAACTTCAGGTCATCCCAGTTCAACGCGCTCAGGGAGGTGATGTTTTTTTGCATGTTGAACCTGCTTTTATGTGCGTTCTTATTAGAAGTTTGCACATCTATACTCCGAAACACGCCATCGCGCGAATCCGCTTTTGTAGGAGTGAGATTGCTCTCGAATGCGTTGTGTCAGACGCCCTTGTTGGTACAGACACCCCTATCGCGGGCAAGCGCGCTCCTACAATGATCGATCAAATCGGAGACTCACCCAAAAACGCCCCACCCACCTGCCATAACACCCTGCACAACAATAAATAAGCGGAGGAGTTTATGAAGAACGCTATAACGGCGAACGCCGGTGCACTCGACGCCAGCGCTGCAAAGACCAAGACCAAAGCCTACCGGCTGGCCGGTGCTGCGAGCATGGCTGGCACGACCATCGAGTGGTACGACTTTTTCCTCTACGGCACGGCCGCCGCATTGATCTTCAACAAAATTTTCTTTCCCGCACTGGACCCGATCATCGGCGTGCTGGCAGCGTTCGCCACCTATGCGGTGGGCTTCCTCGGACGGCCATTGGGCGGGATCGTGTTCGGCCATTTCGGCGACAAGATCGGTCGCAAATCCATGCTGCTGTTCACCCTCATGCTGATGGGGATTCCGACCATCATCATCGGCCTGATTCCCACGTATCAGCAGATCGGCTACTGGGCCGCCGTGATTCTGGTGGCGATGCGTTTTCTGCAGGGCATGGCGGTCGGCGGCGAGTGGGGCGGCGCGGTGTTGATGGCTGTCGAGCATGCGCCAGAAGGCAAAAAGGGTTTCTACGGCAGCCTGCCGCAAACCGGTGTCGGCGCAGGTTTGGTACTGGCGTCGCTGGCGATGGCGATGGTCGCCAAACTGCCTGAGGCGGACATGCTCAGTTGGGGCTGGCGCATACCGTTTCTGGCCAGCGTCGTGTTGCTTGGGGTGGGCTGGCTGATTCGCCTGAAAGTGCCTGAGTCCCCTGATTTCGAGAAGCTGAAAAAGGACAACATCGCCGTCAAGGTGCCGCTGTTCAAGGTGTTCCGCGATCACCCCCGGGAAACCCTGACCATCATCGGCGCGCGCACTGCCGAGAACGCCTGGTTCTACATGTCGGTGACCTTCGCCCTGGCGTACGCTGCCAACCAGTTGCAGATCCCCCGCGCCGATGTGTTGGGCGCGATTACCGCAGGGGCCGCGCTGTCGCTGATGACCATGCCGCTGTGTGGGCACATCTCCGATCGGGTAGGGCAGAGACGTCTGTATTTCGTTGGGCTGTTGCTGCTCTGTGCCTTCGTTTATCCCTTCTTCGCCATGCTCGGCACCCGTGATCCGGTGTTGGTGTGGTGGGCGATGGTGCTGGCGGTCGGGGTGATTTTTCCGATTCTGTATGCGCCGGAATCCTTGCTGTTTGCCCGGCAATTCCCGGCGCAAATCCGCTACAGCGGCATCTCGGTGTCAGTCCAGTTGGCGGGCGTGCTCGGCGGCGGTTTCGCGCCGATGATCGCCACGCAACTGTTGGCCATGGGCGATGGCAATCCGCATTACGTGATCGTTTACCTGGTGGGCATGGCGCTGATTGCGTTGGTCTGCACGGCGTTGATGAAGCGCGATCCGGCTCGCATTCGGCCGGCCTGACTCATGAGTTTTCGGCGGTCGAACAGGGCCGCCGTTCGAAATGGAGAACCTTGCAATGAATGTTTCCCTCAACAAGAACAACACCACCGTGGCCCACGTGAAACTGCTGATCGACGGTGAATGGGTCGAGTCGCAAACCCGCGAATGGCTGGACGTGGTCAACCCCGCGACCCAGGAGGTGCTGGCCAAGGTGCCGTTTGCCACCGCCGATGAAGTGAACGCCGCCGTCGCTGCCGCGCAAAGGGCCTTCAAGACGTGGCGAGATACCCCCATCGGCGCGCGCATGCGCATCATGCTCAAGCTGCAGGCGTTGATTCGCGAGCACTCCAAACGGATCGCCGTGGTGCTCAGCGCCGAACAGGGCAAGACCATCGCCGACGCCGAGGGCGACATCTTTCGCGGGCTGGAAGTGGTCGAGCACGCCTGCTCCATTGGCACCCTGCAAATGGGCGAGTTCGCCGAAAATGTCGCGGGCGGCGTCGACACCTATACCCTGCGCCAGCCCATCGGCGTCTGCGCGGGCATCACGCCGTTCAACTTCCCGGCGATGATCCCGTTGTGGATGTTCCCGATGGCCATCGCCTGTGGCAACACCTTCGTGCTCAAACCGTCCGAGCAGGACCCGATGTCGACCATGCTGCTGGTGGAACTGGCGGTCGAGGCGGGCGTACCAAAGGGCGTGCTCAACGTCGTGCACGGCGGCAAGGAAGTGGTCGATGCGATCTGCACCCACAAGGACATCAAAGCTGTATCGTTCGTCGGTTCGACGGCGGTCGGCACCCATGTCTATGACCTGGCAGGCAAACACGGCAAGCGCGTGCAATCGATGATGGGCGCCAAGAATCATGCCGTGGTGCTGCCGGATGCCAACCGCGAGCAGACCCTCAACGCGCTGGTCGGCGCAGGCTTTGGGGCTGCCGGGCAGCGCTGCATGGCCACGTCGGTGGTGGTCATGGTGGGCGCCTCGAAGCAGTGGATTCCTGACCTCAAGGCGCTGGCGCAAAAGCTCAAGGTCAATGCGGGCAGCGAGCCGGGCACTGATGTCGGGCCAGTGATTTCCAAACGCGCCAAGCAGCGGATTCTCGATTTGATCGAAAGCGGCGTGAGGGAAGGGGCGAAGCTGGAACTGGACGGGCGTGGCGTCAAGGTCGCCGGTTACGAAGAGGGCAATTTCGTCGGCCCGACCCTGTTCACCGGGGTGACCACGCAGATGCAGATCTACACCCAGGAAATCTTCGGCCCGGTGCTGGTGGTGCTGGAAGTCGACACGCTGGATCAGGCCATCGAATTGGTCAACAGCAATCCGTTCGGCAATGGCGTGGGCCTTTTCACCCAGAGCGGCGCGGCGGCGCGCAAGTTCCAGAACGAAATCGACATTGGCCAGGTGGGCATCAACATCCCGATTCCGGTGCCAGTGCCGTTCTTCAGCTTTACCGGCTCGCGCGGCTCCAAGCTCGGCGATCTGGGTCCGTACGGCAAACAGGTGGTGCAGTTCTACACTCAGACCAAGACCGTTACCAGTCGCTGGTTCGACGATGACAGCGTGAATGACGGGGTGAACACGACGATCCATTTGCGTTGAGCAGCCGTCGCGGCGCAAATCCTGTAGGAGCGCGCTTGCCCGCGATAGCAGTCTGTCAGTTGCAGATGATTTGACTGAAAGAGCCCCATCGCGGGCAAGCGCGCTCCTACACAGAGGTGCTGCGCTTGAATCTGAAAAGGAGAACACCATGAAAATCGCATTCATCGGTCTGGGCAATATGGGGGCGCCGATGGCGCGCAACCTCATCCGCGCCGGGCATCAGTTGCACCTGTTCGACCTCAATCAGCAGGTGCTGGCCGAGCTGTCGGAACTGGGCAGTCGCATCAGTGAGTCACCCAAACACGCAGCCCAAGGCGCCGAGCTGGTCATCACAATGCTCCCGGCGGCCGCCCATGTGCGAGCGGTCTATCTGAACGAGGACGGCGTGCTGGCGGGGATTTCAGCCGGGGTGCCTGCGGTGGACTGCAGCACCATCGACCCGCAGACCATTCGTTATGTTGCGGTGGCGGCAGCCAAGCAAGGCGTGGTGGTGGGGGATGCGCCGGTGTCCGGTGGCACGGGTGGCGCCCAGGCCGGGACGTTAACCTTCATGGTCGGCGCCAGCCTTGAGCACTACGCGGTGCTCAAGCCGATCCTCGCGCAGATGGGGCGCAACATCGTGCATTGCGGCGACGTCGGCACCGGACAGATCGCCAAGATCTGCAACAACATGCTGCTGGGGATTTCCATGATCGGCGTGGCCGAAGCCATGGCTCTGGGCAACAGCCTGGGGATCGACACCGGCGTGCTGGCCAACATCATCAACAGCTCGACCGGACGCTGCTGGAGTTCGGAGATGTACAACCCCTGGCCCGGCGTCGTTGAAACCGCCCCGGCCTCGCGGGGTTACACGGGCGGTTTTGGCGCCGAGCTGATGCTCAAGGATCTGGGCCTGGCGACCGATGCGGCGAAAGCGGCCCGTCAGCCGGTGATCCTCGGCGCACTGGCCCATCAGCTCTATCAGGCGATGAGTTTGCGCGGGGATGGCGGGAAGGATTTTTCGGCGGTGATCGAGGGGTATTTGAAGAAGGATTGAGCTGCACAGCGCCAATCATGTAGGAGCGCGCTTGCCCGCGATAGCAGAGTGTCAGCCAACACATGTGGTTCTGACCATTGCATTCGCGGGCAAGCGCGCTCCTACCCAGGCCTGTCAACTCAAAGTGCCAACAATGCATTCAACTCGCCTTTGCGTTCCAGCAAGGCCATGTCATCAAACCCGCCGACATGATGCTCGCCAATGAAAATCTGCGGCACGGTGCGGCGACCGCTGCGTTCCATCATGATGGTGCGCTGTTCCATCGAGGTCTGGACGTTGATTTCGTTGTAGCTCACGCCCTTGGCCTTGAGCAGGTTCTTGGCCGCCACGCAGTAGGGGCAGGTGTTGGTGGTGTAAAGGGTGACTTCAGACATGATCGTTAAGCTCCGGGGTGGCTGCTGACAGACAGCCTTGGGCAATGAGGGAACGGCTCTGCGCTGGGCAAAGCCATTCATGACGGATGACATCCTATACCGCTGCCACTGGTGTTGCCGCGCTAACGTCGTCTATCGGTCCGATAGCTTTCAAAGGGTATTCAGAACAACTGTTGCCGACGCAGAGGCTCAGGCTGCTCGCGATCCGCCACCAGCGCCGCGCAGCTGTCATTGATGCTCGCCTTGATCCTGGCCGAGACCTGAGACAGGGTGAATTTCGGGATGCGCTCGTAATTGGCCACGGTGCGCAGTTCGATGCGCGGCAGGACGGGCAGCAGCGTGCTTTCGATGATCGGCGTGGTCTTGGGTATCAGCGAACGCTCGCTCAGGCCAATGCCAGCGCCAGCGTTGATGGCATTGAACACCGAGAAGTTGGAGTCCGAGGTGAAGGTCACCCGCGCTTCGATCCCCGCCATGCGCAACGCATTGACCGAAATCTCGCGACAGATGCAGCCCTCCGGAAAGTGCACCAGCGGCAGCGGCAGACCCGGTTGCATCAGCGACTGCTCGCCAATCCAGTGCAGTTCCTCAAAGCGAATGTGCTCGGCGTTGGCCACATGCTGGCCTTCAGGCGTGGCGATGATCACCAGGTCCAGATTGCCGTGCTCGACATCCGTCATCAGCAGCTGCGAGGTCTTGCAGGTCACGTTGAGGTGAATGGTCGGTTCAAGGGTATTCAGGGCGCGAATGATGTCGTGCAGGAAGAACAGCGAATAATCGTCAGGCAGACCCAAACGCAGTTCGTAGGAATTGATCTTGTCTTTAAGCCGGAACAGGTTGTCGTTCATGGTCAGGATTTTCTCGGCGGTCATCAGGACCTCTTCGCCGATGGGAGTGAGCCTGAAACCATGATCGCCACGCACGAACAACTGCAGGTCGAGCAACTCTTCCAGCTTTTTTATTTGCATGCTGATGGCCGGTGGCGTCTTGCACAGGGCAGCCGAGGAGCGGGTAATGCTTCGCGTCTCGCTGACCGATTTGAAGGTGCGCCAGAGGTTGGTATCAACATCGAAAATTCGAGACATGCAGTGCTTTTCCTGAAATGGCTGATTCCGGCGGTTGGAATCAGTCCACTACCCGCGTTCATGTGATGGCTATTGTGGTCGCGCCGGTCTGGGCCGAGCGTTTTGGCCATATGGTTCATCGCGTTCATGGTGGGCCGAATGCCCGTTGATGTGCAAGTGCTAGCAAGACCGGAGGAGCGGCATTTGGTCGTGTTCATGGCATTGGAGAGTGGCAGGGCGGGGGCAAGACGAGGGCAAGACGAGGGCAAGCGGCAGGCCGCAGAAGCACGGCCTGCCGCAACGCTTACAGGGCGTCGAAAAACTCCAAACGCGCCTGAATCATCAGAAACGCGGCGTGACGCACCACTTCGAACAGCGCCGGTTTTTCGATGACCAGCCGCGAAAGGATCGCCAGCATGGTGTCGGCATGGCCGTCGTCGCATTCGATGTGCAGGGTGAAGAATTTCAGTTGCTCCAGCGGCACACCTTGTTTGACGAAACCGCTGACGATGTCGCTGTACAGCGACGGCACGATGGCTTCCGCGCCCAGGCACAGGGCGGACAGGCCATAAACCCCTTCGGGCTGTTTGCAGAAATTCATCATGGTGTTGATCAGCCGTTGGGTCGCTGCCTGCGTCGGGTACGACTCCAGGTGCAGGTCGAAGCTGTTCAGCATGTCGCGATAGACCTGCGAGTGCGGCGGCTCGGTGACCTCGCCAAAGCCCATCTCCTCGAACAGGTTGTCGAAGAGGTCGAGCACGTCCTCGTTGGACTCCAGATTGACCATCAGCTGGCAGATGTAACGGGTGAAGAAATGGCTGTATTTACCCTGCTGCACCAGGAAACCCTTGAGGCGTTCCAGCGACACCCGGCCGTTGCGGCATCCGATGAGAAAGGGGTGGCGAGAGATCTGCTCGATCATCTGCTCTTTTAATTGCGCCAATTCCTGCAGGATGAAATCGCTGTCGTTCTGGTAGGCGTACTGGGTCGTGAAGCGTTGAGTCAGGGTGTTCATCAGGCGATCCCTCGCAGGGCGTCAGTGGGTGTGGCGTTGATGGAAAGGGTTCTGAAGCAGGCGCGCTCCAGCTTTTCTAGGCCCAGGGTCAGGGTGGCGGTGTCGATGGTCAGCGGTGGCATGAGTTTGAGGACTTCACCTTCGGGGCCGCAGGTTTCCACCAGCAGGCCCTGCTCAAGGCTGGCGGCGACGAGTTTCCCGGCCAGGCCCGGCTCGTTGAACCTGAGGCCCAGAAACATGCCGCGCCCTACCACGTGGGCAATGCCAGGGGATGTACGCGCGATGATCTGCTCAAGGCTGCTACGCATCAGCTCGGCATTCACGGCGATGGCATCCTGCAATCGTGTGTTCTGCCAGTAGTCCAGCGCTGCGCAGGCGGTGACGAAGGCCGGGTTGTTGCCGCGAAAGGTGCCGTTGTGTTCGCCCGGTTCCCAGCAGTCGTGTTCAGGCTTGATCAGCACCAGCGACATCGGCAGGCCGTAGCCGCTGATGGATTTCGACAGGCAAACGATGTCCGGGGAAATCCCGGCCGCCTCGAAACTGAAGAAGGTGCCGGTGCGCCCGCAACCTGCTTGGATGTCGTCGACGATCAGCAGCGCGCCGAGGTCCTTGCACAGTTGCTCGATGCGCTTGAGCCAGTGAGGCTGCGCGCAGTTCAGGCCGCCTTCGCCCTGCACTGTTTCCAGAATGATCGCCGCCGGTTTTTCATAGCCGCTGCCTGCCGTGTTGTAGAGGGCGGCGATGATCTCGGCGCTGTCGATGTCAGGGCCGAAAAAGCCGTCGTAGGGCAGGCGCACGATGTTCGACAGCTCCACCCCCGCCGCACTGCGTTTATCGGCGTTGGCGGTGGCGGCCAGCGCGCCGAGGGAAACGCCATGAAACCCGTGGGTGAAGGCCGCCACCGTCGAGCGCCCGGTCACTTTGCGCGCCAGTTTCAGCGCGGCTTCTACGGCGTTGGTGCCGGTGGGGCCGGTGAACTGCAGTTTGTAGTCCAGGCCACGGGGCTTGAGAATCACCTGCTCGAAGCGCTCGATGAAGCGCGACTTGGCGTCGCTGTGAAAATCCAGGGTCGTGGTCACGCCGTCCTGTTCGATGTACGCCAGCAAGTGTTTCTTCAGATAGGGGTTGTTGTGACCGTAATTGAGCGAGCCTGCACCGGCGAAAAAGTCGATGTAACGCAGGCCGTCGATGTCGGTGAGGGTGGCGCCGGATGCCGTGGCGAAGACCACGTCGCATTCCCTGCAATACGCGCGCACGTTGGATTCGAGTCGGTAGATCGAAGTGGGTGAGTTCATAGGGTCCGTCCTGCGCGGCATTAGCCGGCGTTGCGCATCATGATGTAGTTGCCCAGCCCGTTTTCCTGGCCATAAAAGATCGACAGCATGTCTTTGATGTCCAGGTGCAGCACCGTGCATTCGGAGGCTTCCTTGAGTTCGTCGCGAAAGCGGATATTCAGATCGCGAAAGCCCATGTGGGTCAGGGCCTTGATTGGCGTGGTGCGGGTGTCGACGAAACAGTTGGCCAGCACGTTGTAGTTTTTCTCTTTCAGGCAGTGATGCAGCGCCGCCTTGACCAGCGCAGCGAACACGCCGTGGGGGTAGGCGGCAAACTTCTGATCGCGATAACGCGCCGGCACCATCAGGCGTGCGCACTCCACGAGCGCGCCTTGGGCCGATTGGCGCAGCGCTGAAATGTCGATGAAGTTGTCCACCGGCAGGCCCTGCACGCCGTCGATGACCATGCGCATCACGCCGATGGGTTCTCCCTCGTTGCCGGTGGCCAGCAGGTACACCGAGGCGGCGTGATAGCGGTCGTTGCGCGGGTCGGTGCTCTGAGCATCGAGCCAGCCGAGTTCTTCTTGATAGACCTCTTCCCAGATAGCCCGGACCTTGGCCAGGTCGGCGTCGGTTGAGGCAATGCAGACCTGATTGGTGCGTCGGATCGGCACCGGGAAATCAAGCGGCAGAGTTGACGTTGTCATAGTGCAGACTCCAGAGATTATGTGTGTACGAGAGGGCAGCGATGGCGAGGATCATGGCGCTCGCGCTGATCAGGCCCACCGAGGTGGCGTCGCAGTATTCGAGCAGGGTGCCCAGGACGAACGAGCCCAGCGGATTGCCGCCCATGAAGAACAGCATCAGCAGCGCCAGCACCTGCGCCTTGTTGCGCGCGGGAGCGTTTTCCTGGATCAGGGTCTGGCCCATGCTCAGGGCAATCCCGCCCAGAAACCCCCAGCCGAACAGCAGCGCGAGCAGCAGCCAGCGGTTGAAAACGAAAGGCATTGCGGCCAGACACAGCGAGGCGATCAGGCAGGCGACGATCAACGTGCGTTGCTTGTTCTGCACGCCGCCGGACAGCACCAGCGTGGCGACCGAGGCGATCAGCCCGAGCATGAACACGATGTTCGCCGTCGCCAGCAGCGAAGCGTCGTAGCCCGCCAGTTGCGCCAGATGCAGTGGCATGACCACGAAGTACGAGCCGAGGAAGAACACCCCGATCAACCCGTTGATCAACAGCACCGCTAAGATCACCGGATGCGCCACCGAGAAGCGCCAGGCTTCGCGGGTTTCCTCAAGCAGCCCTGAATGCGCCTTGGCCGGCGTGGTGGTCGAGATGCGCGAGACGCTGAACGAGGCCGAGGCAAACAGCAGCGCCAGCAGCACGAACATCAGGCTGATGCCCAGCCACGACACCAGCCCGCCGAGGGCGTAGCCGATGACCTGGATGCCGAACTCGACGCCGATGTTGAGGGTGACGATCTTCTGCAACTGCCGCTGACCGAGCACATTCAGCCAGGCCTCCCGCGCCGGGGCGCAAAAAGCCGAAAGCACGCCGAACAGCAGGGAGTAGAGCAGGACCTTCGGATAGCTCAGCGAAGACTGCGCATCCCAGACCGCAAACAACAGGGCCGCCAGTGCCGCGAGCAGGTAAATACGCGTCAACCAGCGCCGCAGCGGCTTTCTGTCCGCGAGATAGCCGCCGTAAAGCACCAGCATCAGTACCGGCAGCATCAGGCACATCTGCGCCACGCCGAACTGAAACGGCGAGACGTGCAGCACGCTGATCAGCACCCAGGGCAAGAAAATGCTCTGGATGCCCACGCAGATGAACCACAGGCCGGACCCGGTGAGGAGCAGGCCGATGTCGCGGGTTTCAAGGGGAGGGGTTGGGGTGTTCAAGACACAGACCTCGGTGTGGCCCCCGCAGGCGAGGGCCGTGATGCATCAGGCGACGTTGAAGTGTTTCTGGTGTTCGTCGGGATTGGCCCACTGGCCGTCGAACTCGTAGATGCCGTTGTCGAAGGTCGAACCGTCGAACCAGTAGTACTTGGGCATCGCTGGCAGCGGCGTGCTGTAGGGCGCGCCTTCGAGATCGCAGAGCATCAGGGTCGAGCGGCAGAGGATCAGGTAGTGCGAGGCGGTCGGCGCGATGGACAGGATCGGCACGTTGCCGGTGTCCTGCATCCACCCGTAGATGTCCGGAATACTGGGGAAACGCGGCTGGTACGAGGCCTGAAGTTTCACCAGCTTGTCGACCAGCTCGGGCGTCATCTGCACGTCTTCGGGGATGCCGTAGAAGTCTTCCAGGGTTAGGCCGTCCTTCTCGAACTTGTAGATGTTGGCGCCCCAGCCGACAACCGAGGAGGCCAGCATGCCTTTGCACTTCTCCGATTTGCGGTAGGCGCGGTGCAGGGCGTAGCGCTCGCCGATGCTGTAGAAGTCCATCTGGTCGAGCACTAGGTCGCAGCCTTCGACAAAGGCGTCAGCGGTGTGCTTCTGAATGCCTTCGGGGTAAACCTCGATGGTCACGTCGCCGGCGAGCTTGTGCACTTCTTCGGCGACTACCAGCGCCTTGTTGCGCCCGACCGTGGCCAGCGACGCGCCAAACTGACGGTTGATGTTGCTGATCTCGAAGGAATCCGGGTCAGCGATCTTGATGTGCCGCACTCCAAGGCGCGCCAACCCCAAGGCCACTGCGCCGCCAATGCCCCCGGCGCCTGCCACGCCGACCACGGCGTTGGACAGCTTGGCCTGATTGGCCACCTGTTCGGGCAGGGTGTTACCCAGAAAACAGCCGCTGCGCGAGACGCGCTCCTGATACACCTTTTCGTTGAGTACCCCTTGCAGGGTGACGATGCGTGCTTTCTTCAGCATGGTGTTGCTCCTTTTTTTAATTGCGGCCGCCGCAGAAATTGCAGGTCAAAGCCAGTGGGGTATAAGAGCCATTAAGAAATAATTGAACTTCGCGATACAACTCAAAGCGCTTCTTTTCAAACAACATGGCGTGGGTGCCTTTATCAATCAGCACGGAGCGCTTACTGGGGGCGTTGGTTAAGTGGGCATATAACCAGTCAGTGTCATCGCGGGTGGTCAATACATGGTCGTAATCACCACGGGTAATTAATACCGGAACATTGATTTTTGCCGGGTCCCAATAGGTACCGTGCCAGGCGTCATAAATATCCTGGGCAAACCCACCCGGCACTTTAATGGTGCCTTGTTGCGTGCCGCGTTCCGATAAGGAGTCTTTGGGCCAGTGTTTAATGAAGTCATCTTCCAGCTGCACGTCGGTGCCTTGCGGGCGGTCGTCAGTGAGCATGGCCAGGCGCTTGTCCATGGGGATTTCGTAGTAGTTCAGCGCCGGCCGGTCGGCGTTGCCGAACAGGCCATTGATGATCGCCGGGTCAATGTTGTCGCGGCGCACGATGGGCGAGTTGAAGACCACCTTGTCCAGCTTTTCCGGGTGCGCCGTGGCGTAATAGCCCGCTGGAATGGCGCCTCGGGAGGTGGCGATGATCGTCAGCTTCTTCGCGCCGCTCTGCTTGAGGATGTAGTCGACTGCTGCGTCCAGCACCGGCACCAGACTCTTGGCGTTGCCCACCGGATCGCTCATGGCGTGGGCGTCGGCCTTGCGCATTTCGGGGTAGTCGTCGGAGCGGCCGTAGCCCGGTAGATCCACCACCCAGGCATCGCGCCCGGAGTTGGCGACATCCCGCGACCAGGAATAACCGTCAATGGCGTACCCGGCGGATAACTTCCCGGAAATGGTTGCGCCATGAACAAAGAGTACAACTTGCGATTCTTTGAGTGTCGTGCGTTGCGGGCCACTGGCGGCGTCATGCCAGAGTGCGATATTCAAGGTGCTGTCGGGTAACTTGAATGTTTCAAGTTTGGCGGAGTCAAGGGCGGTAGTTGCTGTTTGCGTGGCATTAACGTTTGCAGCGATTGCTGTCGTGCAGGCGATCGAAAGCAATAAAGCGGTTACGGTCCGTTTCATGAAAGTGCGTCCTGGGTGTTGGGTGCGGCAAGACTTTCATGATCAGAGTGGGCTGTCTTTTCACGATTTTTGAAACAGATTCAATTTTTTTGAATGGGGATTAAACCGGCCGACGATTAGTCTTGCGCTCAGGGAGGAAGCCATTCATGAATGCAAGCAAGCGTTTCAACGATCTGCACCGGCCCGGCAGTCCCCTGTTCGTCATGCCCAACGCATGGGACGAGGGCAGCGCGCGGATGATCGAGCAACTGGAATACCCGAGCCTGGGCACCACCAGCGCGGGCATCGCGTACGCGCACGGGTATCGCGATTCGTCCGTGACGATGGACAACCAGCTCAGGTTCGACGCCATAGACCGGATCGTGCGGGCCGTGCGCATCCCGGTGAGCGCGGACCTGGAAAACGGCCTGGCGAGAACGTCTGAAGGGGTGGAGAGCAATTTCCGGCAGATTTCCGACATGGGCTGTGGTGGGGCGTCCATCGAGGACATCGCCGATTACAGCCAGGCGCAAGGGCCGGTGTTCTTCAGCATCAAGCAGGCCAAGGAGCGAGTGGGCGCGGCCTGTGAAGCGGTGCGCACGCGCAACCCGAATTTCGTGATAACCGCACGCACCGATTACCTGCTCGGGCCCCACGGTTACTCATTGAGTGAAGTCATCGAGCGCCTGACCGCGTTCGAGGCTGCGGGGGCCGATTGCCTGTTTGCGCCCGGGCTGCGCAGCATGGATGATCTGCGGATGGTGCAGAGCCAGCTGAGCAAACCGATCAACGTGCTGCCATCCAAGCGCATGACCATCGATCGCCTGAGGGTGGCTGGGGTTCAACGGGTGAGCCTCGGCAGCACCCTGTTCCGCGCCGCCTACAAGCAGATCGCGATGGTGCTGGCGGAGCTGGATCAGGTCACCGGGATGGACTACATGCAACGCGCGCTGCCGCTGGATCGGCTGGACAAGATCATGCGTTGAGTCGAGGGGGGCGGATCGAGGCGTCCCATTTCGGCAGAAGCGCAGCCAAGCGTCCGGCTCGCCGGCGGTGGCGTTTTCTTAATTGCCGCCGCTGGCAAGCAGCGCTGCTACACAGAAGTGTTCGCGCGTTGATCAGGCAAACACGAAATATTTGCGAACCGTCTCAACCACTTCCCAGGTGCCTTTCATGCCCGGCTCGATGATGAACTTGTCGCCAGCCTTCAGGTGAATCGGCTCTTTACCTTCCGGGGTGATGATGCAGTAGCCTTCCTGGAAGTCGCAGTATTCCCACTTCGTGTACTCGACGTACCACTTGCCTGGCGTGCAGATCCAGGTGCCCATGATCTTCTCGCCGTCGGCGCTGGTGTAGGCGTTGAGGTTGACGGTGTGGGGGTCGCCGCCGATGCGCTCCCATTTGCAGGCGTCAACGACGGGCAGTGGCGTGGTGTCGCGAAGAAGGACGATCGAGTTGCTCATGACAGCTCCAGAAAAGGTGGCGAAAGTTGCGCTCGCCCACCTTAGGCGGCCTGCAGGTGCGTCAGTTGTCTGTGCTCGACATCGGGGTGCCTGGAAACGCAGTTTTGCGACGCAAATGCCGCACCAGCGCCTTGGCGTATTCCGGCAGCGCGTCGAAGTCCGGCGCGCACAACAGGAGCTGCCGATCCGCCCAGCGGTCACTCAACGGCACGCTTTTCAAACGCGTGGCCTCTTGAAAACGTTCGACCGCCGCTTGCGGCACGATCCCCAGCCCCGCGCCACGCAGCACCATGCGCAATACGCCGTCGAAGCTTTCTGCACGCACGCGGGTCTTGATGCGGCGGCCCAAGTGCAACGCCTGTTCCTCGAGGTGAATCGCCATGGCGCTGTTGACCCCCAGCCCGACGAACTCGTACCCCAGCGCCTGACTGAAACGCAGGCTGCCGTGGCTGGAATCGACCTGTTCGGCGAGGGGATGATCAAGGGGCATGATCAGCGTCAGCGGGTCGGCGCAGAAGGGCAGGGTTTCAAGGTCGCTGGCGTCGACGGCGTTGGAGATGATGCCGATGTCCGCCGTGCCATGACGCACGGCGTGAAGGATGCGCAGGCTGGGGTGTTCCTCCAGGCTGATGTCGATGTTGGGGTGATTGGCGAGAAACTCGGCGAGTGTTTCGGGCAGGTATTCGCTCAGCGCCGAGGTGTTGCACAGCAGGCGGATCTGGCCTTTGAAACCCTGAGCGTAATCGGTGAGGTCGGCGTGCAGACGCTCGACCTGTTGCAGGATCAACCGCGCATGTTGCGCCAATGCCTTGCCCGCTGCGGTGGGCGTGACCCCGCGACGACCCCGTTCCAGCAGCGTGATACCCAACGACGACTCCAGCCCGCGGATCCGCGCGCTCGCCGATGGCAGAGACAGATGACTGTGCGCGGCGCCTGCGGTGATGTTTCCGGCTTCGGTGACGTTGAGGAAGAGTTTGAGGTCGATCAGGTCGAAGTGCATGTTTTCCGCTCTGTGCGATTGCCGAGGGTTCCGGCCGTACGCTGTCCCCCCTGTGGGAGCGAATTCATTCGCGACGGGCCAGTGCAGACGGCACATTGCTATCGCCTGTGAAATCTTTCGCGAATGGATTCGCTCCCACAGGGGATTGTCGCCCACCGTAATACCGAATATTTCGGCAGGTTCTGTTTAAAACGAAGGCTGGCTCAATATATCGCAGATTTAAAACCCTGCAGGACAGGCCCACCATACCCCCATGACGACTTTCTTTTCGCTGTACCAAAACCTTGGCTGGAGCCTGACTGTATTGGTCCTGCTGGCCTTCCTGCTTGCCGGAACGGTCAAGGGCGTGATCGGCATGGGTCTGCCCACTGTCGCAATGGGTTTGCTGGGCGTGGCTATGTTGCCGACGCAGGCTGCGGCCCTTTTGCTGATCCCATCGACTTTCACCAACCTCTGGCAACTGGCCGCAGGCGGGCACTTGCGCAGCTCGCTCAGACGCTTGTGGCCGCTGTTGGTGATGATCGTTGTCGGCACCGGCCTGGGGTCGTACCTGATGGGCATGGGCAGCGCCCACGACATGGGCCGGGCGCTGGGCGGGGCGTTATTCATCTATGCGATGTGCGGGTTGTGTCTGCCGACCCTCAAGGTGCCGCCCCGCGCCGAGTCCTGGCTGGAGCTGTGTGCGGCCTGATCACAGGGTTGATCACCTCGGCAACCGGGGTCTTCGTGATTCCGGCCGTACCCTATCTTCACGGGCTGGGCCTGGATCGCAATCAGCTGGTGCAGGCGCTGGGGCTGTCGTTCACCGTGTCGACCCTTGCCTTGGGCGCCGGACTGTTCTGGAACGACGCACTGGGCAGCGCCGAGATGAGCGCTTCATTGCTGGCTGTGATCCCGGCGCTGCTGGGCATGATGCTTGGCCAGTGGCTGCGTCAACGCATCAGCGCCACGACCTTCAAGCGCGTGTTCTTCATCGGCATGGCGCTGCTCGGCCTGCACTTGTTGATCGCCGGATGATTCAGCGAACGGCTGACGACGGGCTGATCATGTCCACGCGCCGGATATCGAAATCCCGAACCAGATAATCCATGCGCTGCTCGAAAAAACTTGCCATGTGCGGCAGCGCAGAGTGCACGTCCAGATGCGCCTTCGATTGCCAGATTTCGTAGAAGATGAACAGCGTCGGGTCCTGCTGGTCGCGCAGCATGTGGTACTCGATGCAGCCATCTTCGCTGCGGCTGGCGGCAACATAGCCGCTGAACAGCGCTTCGAACTCCGCGGCTTTTTCCGGCTTGGTCTGGGCGTGAAGGATGAAACCGTGCAGCTCGCTCATGGCGACCTCCTTTAATGAAAGAGTCCGAATTCTAAGTCAACAATTCCTCGCTTATTTGTGATTTTAAAGCAAAGGTTTTTTGCCTGCGCGCCGCTTTTTCAGCGCCCGACCAGTCGTTATCCTGCCGTCCATTCCAGTCCTGACCCTTCCCATTATCAACGCTCAAACCGCGCCGCTTCGATTTGCCTGGCGCCTGAGCGACGACGAGGCTTTGCATGAAAAAGATCCTGTTCCTCAACGGCGGCAAGCAATTCGCTCACTCGGATGGCCGCTACAACGCCACACTGCACGACGCTGCGCTGGCCTTCATGGACCGCGCCGGTTTCGATGTGAAGCAGACCTTCATCGACGGCGGCTATGACGTGGCCGAAGAAGTGCAGAAGTTTCTCTGGGCAGACGTCATCGTCTGGCAGATGCCGGGTTGGTGGATGGGCGCGCCGTGGACCGTCAAGAAGTACATTGACGAAGTGTTCACCGAAGGCCACGGCAGCCTGTACGCCAACGATGGTCGCACCCGCTCCGACGCTTCGCAGAAATACGGCAGCGGCGGGCTGTTGCAGGGCAAGCAGTACATGATTTCCGCCACCTGGAATGCGCCGCAGCAAGCCTTCGAAGACCCGACCGACTTCTTCGAAGCCAAGGGCGTGGACGCGGTGTATTTCCCGTTCCACAAGGCCAATCAGTTCCTCGGCATGACCGGCCTGCCGACGTTTTTGGCCGTGGACGTGATGAAAGTGCCGAACATCGAAGCCGACGTGAAACGCTACGAGGCGCACCTGGCGTCGGTGTTCGGCATTTGAATGGCGGCTGTCCTTTGCTCGAAACAGGGCTAATATCCAGGCTGTTTTGAGCGGAGGACAACAGTGAAAGCCCGATCCGATGAATTGCAGGTGTTCGTCTGTGTGATTGAAAACGGCTCGATTTCGGCCGCCGCCGAACAGATGGGGCAGACCCCCTCGGCCATCAGCCGCACCCTGTCGCGGCTTGAGGCCAAGCTCGACACCACCCTGATCAACCGCACCACGCGGCGCATGGACCTGACCGAGGAAGGCAAGTTTTTCCTCGAACGCGCCAGGCAAATCCTGAGGCAGATGGAAGAGCTGGAGGAGCGCATGTCGCTGCGCCAGCAGACGCCGTCCGGTCGTTTGCGGATCAACGCCGCCTCGCCGTTCATGCTGCATTCCATCGTGCCCTATGTGGCCGAATTCCGCGCCTTGTACCCTGATATCCAGCTGGAATTGAACAGCAACGATCTGATCATCGACCTGCTGGAACAGAGCACCGACGTGGCCATCCGCATCGGCGCGCTGGCGGATTCGACGCTGCACGCACGCGCCCTCGGCACCAGCCCGCTGAACATCCTCGCCAGCCCCGAATACCTGAAAAAATACGGCACGCCGAAGACTGTCGACGGGCTGAGCGGGCATTCGCTGCTGGGCTTCACACAGACCGAAACCCTGAACCACTGGCCCCTGCGACATGCCGATGGCGACCGGCTGTTCATTCACCCGACGGTGTCGGCGTCCAGCGGCGAGACCCTGCGTCAGCTGGCGTTGGCGGGGGAGGGGATTGTCTGCCTGTCGCACTTCATGACCCATGAAGACATTCGCTTGGGTCGCCTGAAAGTCATCCTCTCCGATGCCAACAGCGGCTATCGTCAGCCGATTCACGCGGTGTACTACCGCAACTCGCAGCTGGCGCTGAGGATTCAGTGTTTCCTGAATTTCATACAGCAGAAGCTGGCCAATTACGCTACGTGACTGACGTGCAATCTGGCTGACGGAACACCCATCTCTGTGGGAGCCAATTCATTCGCGAGACGGGCTGACAGGCGATAAATCTCTATCGACGGTAAGGGCCTCACGCGAATGAATTCGCTCCCACAGGTCGATCATCCGCGTCAGAGAGATTTGATTCAGCCCGCGCCGACCTTGCTGAACTCCGCGCGCAACATCTCTACAAACGCCTCCCGCGCCGGGTGGTGTTCGGCGTTTTCGTGCCAGTAGAACAGGTTGTCGACAGACGTCAGCTCCGGGAATTCATACCCCACCCAGCCCGAGCCTTTGTGGTACTGCTCGAACACGCCCTTGGGCACCAGCGCCACGCCCGCCCCGGCACTGACGCAACCGACAATCGTGCCGTAGCTGGCGATGCTGATGATCGGCTGGGTCCGGCCGGCGTTCAGCAGCCAGCGCTCCAGCGCCGCGCGATAGGGGCAGCCCTCGGGCCACATGAAAATCGACTTGCCCTGCAAATCCGCCGCGCTGCGAATCGGCCCCAGGGACTGCGCCGCGATGAGCACCAGATCCTCGCGATACATCGAGGTGCGTTTGAGCCGTGGGCGCTTGACGTCGATGGCCACGATCGCGCCGTCGAGCTTGTGATTGAGCGTCGCATCCAGCAGTTGCGGGCCGGTGCCGGTGGTCAATTCCAGCGAGACGTCGGGGTAGCGCGCATGAAACCGCGCGAGCAATCGAGGCAGGCGCGAGGTGGCCGAGGACTCGATGGCGCCGATGCGCAAAGGCCCGGACGGCGTGGCATCCGGATGCACCGCGCGTTTGGCTTCATCGGCGAGGCTGAGCAGGCGCGCCGCATAGGCGAGGAAGATTTCCCCCGCCGGGCTGATCTTCAGGCCGCGACCATGACGGAAGAAAAGATCGGCGCTCAACTCGGCTTCCAGTGCCTTGATCCGCGCCGTGATATTCGACGGCACGCAATGCAGCACCTCGGCGGCGCGGGCGATGCTGCCGGTGTCGGCAACGGTCTTGAACATGTGAATCTGGGCCAGTTCCATACGTCACCAAAAGTGAATGGTTGAGTCATTATTGTTCGGTTGTGGTGAGCATAAGTTGTTTTGATACTCGCTGTCATCGAGCAGGCGTCGGGCCTGCGGACAGGAGTGGCAATGATGAGCGTGGCAAACGAACCGGCAGCGTTGATGGAGGAAACGGCCACGCCAGGGCCGCGCTGGCAGGGTGTGAAGGTGGCGTTGGCGACCTTATTCGTGATCGCCTGCTGGGGCTACTCGCCCGCCGGCATTCGTATCGGCCTGCAGGGTTACGACCCCGGTCACCTGGCCTTGCTGCGCTTCATCATCGCGTCGGTGTTCATGGCGCTCATCGCCTCGTCGATGCGCATCGCCCTGCCGCGTCTGCGCGACCTGCCGTTGCTGGCGGTGCTGGGGTTCTTTGCTGTCAGCCTGCACCACATCGCCCTCAATTTCGGCCAGCCCGGCGTTACCGCGGGCGCGTCGAGTGTGCTGATTCAGTCGATGCCTCTGTTTACCGCGCTGCTCGCCCATTTCGTGTTCAAGGAGCGCGTCAGTGGCTGGCGCTGGACCTGCGTGGCCTGGGGGCTGATCGGTGTGCTGATCGTGATCATGGGCGACCGCGATCTGGGCCACGTCGATGCGCGAGGCCTGCTGGTGCTGCTCGCGGCGTTTTCCTGGAGCGTGTATTTCTCCCTGCAAAAACGCTACAGCCACCGCTACGACGGGCTGACCATGGTCTGCTACACCGTGTGGGCCGGAACGTTTTTCCTGTTGATCTACTTGCCTGGGCTGATGGGTGAAATCCTCAACGCGCCGCTGCGGGTCAATGTCGCGGTGGGTGTGCTGGGCTTCTTCCCGAGTGCGCTGGCGTATCTGGCCTGGGCCTACGTGCTCAAGCACATGGATGTCAGTCGCGCGTCCATGAGCCTGTACCTGACCCCGCCGATGGCCATTGCCATCGCCTGCGTGTTGCTCGGCGAGATGCCGTCGCCAATTGTGATGGTCGGCGCAGTGGTGGTGTTGAGCAGTGTGTTGGCGTTGAATCTGCGGCGTGAACGGGTGGGGGTCAAAGACCTGTAGGAGCGCGCTTGCCCGCGATTGCGGTGTGCTATCCAACATCAATGCGTCTGCATGGACGCAATCG
>NZ_JBWKWB010000040.1:0-36415 GCF_059421985.1 Pseudomonas sp. GW821-FHT02A11 | reverse complement strand
TTTGCTGAAGGAAGCGCTTGGCTATGAACCTGCGCAACAATTAACGCAGACATAGCCAATTCATTCGCGAAAAATGGCACAGGCGGCTTAGCAATCCGGACCTGAGCTCTACCGTCTAAAATAAAAAACGCCCTCAACCGCAAGGATTGGGGGCGTTCTTTTTATTTCACACAGCCGTTAAACGGTGTGCAGATACCAGTTGTACTCAAGGTCGGAGATGGAGTGCTCGAACTCCTCCAGCTCACTTTCCTTGCACGCAACGAAGATATCGATGTACTTCGGATCGATGTACCGGGCCATGACTTCGCTGTCGTCCAGCTCACGCAGAGCATCGCGCAAGTTGTTCGGCAAGCTCTGTTCATTCTGCTCGTAGGAGTTGCCTTCGACCGGCGCGCCAGGCTCGACCTTGTTGGTCAGGCCGTGGTGAATACCGGCCAGCACCGAGGCCATCAGCAGATACGGGTTGGCATCGGCACCGGCAACGCGGTGTTCGATCCGCACGGCATCCGCGGTGCCGGTAGGCACGCGAACGGCGACCGTGCGGTTGTCCAGACCCCAGCATGGCGAGTTGGGCACGTAGAACTGAGCACCGAACCGGCGATACGAGTTGACGTTCGGGCAAAGGAACGCCATCTGCGCCGGTAGGGTCTCGAGCACACCGCCGATCGCATGACGTAATGCGGCGTTCTGCTCGGGATCCTCACTGGTGAAGATGTTTTTGCCATCGCGATCCAGGATCGAGATGTGGACGTGCAGACCGTTACCCGCCTGGCCTGGATACGGCTTGGCCATGAAGGTGGTGTCCATTTCATGGTCGTAGGCGATGTTCTTGATCAGTCGCTTGAGCAGAACCGCGTAGTCGCAGGCTTTCAGCGCATCGGCGGTGTGGTGCAGGTTCACTTCGAACTGCGCCGGGGCACTTTCCTTGACGATGGCGTCGGCTGGAATGCCTTGCTCTTTCGCACCTTCGAGAATGTCCTGGAGGCAATCGACGTATTCGTCGAGGTCGTCGATCAGGTAGACCTGTGTCGAGTGCGGGCGTTTGCCGGAGATCGGCGAGCGCGGCGGCTGTGGACGACCGTTCACGTTCTCCTGGTCGATCAGGTAGAACTCAAGCTCGAACGCAGCGCAGATGGTCAGGCCCAGTTCATCGAACTTGGTCACCACCTGACGCAGCACTTCACGCGGGTCGGCGAAAAACGGCTCGCCTTCCAGCTCGTGCATGGTCATCAGAAGTTGTGCGGTAGGACGCTTCTGCCAAGGCTCGTTGCAGAGAGTGTCGGGGATTGGATAACAGATTCGGTCTGCGTCACCGATGTCCAGGCCCAGGCCGGTGCTTTCCACCGTCGAGCCGTTGATATCCAGTGCGAAAAGAGAAGCCGGGAGGTTGATGCCTTTCTCGTAAACCTTATGGAGGCTGGTGCGTTCGATGCGCTTGCCGCGCACCACTCCATTCATATCTGCAATCAGAAGGTCAACGTATAGAACCTCAGGATGTTCCTTAAGGAACGCGTTCGCTTCGTTGAGCTGAACGGCACGCGGGGGTACCGACATGATGCAACACCTTTGTTGTTGAAAATATCAATCATCGAGCATTACGGGGATCAGTCAATCCGAAAGCCCGAATGAAGTCAAGAGAGCCCTGTTTTGCCCTAAAACGGCGCCTTGAGGCTACTTTTGCCGTGTTTTAGGGCGCAAATATGACGTTGGAGGTCGTGGGAACTGCGATCTTGAGCGGGCCGTGTTTTATTTTTTACGGGGTTGTTGTGTAAAAAAATGAACAACGCTAAGCTCGGTCGCAACCCAAAACAGCAATAACACCGGGGGTCACATGTCTCGCCTTCCGCTGATCGGCGTCACCGCCTGCACTCAGCAAATCGGCTCGCATGCCTATCACATCAGTGGTGATAAATACGTCCGCGCAGTCGCCGTCGCTGCCAAGGGCCTGCCGCTGATTCTGCCGTCTCTGGCAGAGCTCATCGATCCGGCCGATATCCTCTCGGTGGTCGATGGATTGCTCTTCACCGGTTCTCCATCCAACGTCGAACCCTATCACTATAGCGGTCCAGCCAGCGCGCCGGGCACTGCTCATGATCCTGCACGCGATCACACCACCTTACCTCTTATTCGCGCCGCTGTGGCCGCCGGCGTGCCAGTGCTGGGCATTTGTCGCGGGTTTCAGGAGATGAACGTGGCCTTTGGCGGTAGCCTGCATCAGAAGGTTCACGAGACGGGAACCTTCATGGATCATCGTGAACCCGACAATGAACCGGTTGAAATTCAATATGCTCCGAGTCATCCGATGCATATTGAACCGGGCGGCATTCTGGCCGGTCTGGGATTGGCGGAAGAAATTCGTGTCAATTCAATTCATGGTCAGGGAATCGAGCGTCTTGCACCGGGTCTGCGTGTTGAAGCGACGGCGCCGGACGGGTTGATCGAAGCGATCTCCGTACCCTCGGGCGCGCCTTTTGCTTCATTTGACGTATTCGCCCTCGGTGTTCAATGGCATCCGGAGTGGCAAGTCACACGCAACCCCGACTATCTTTCCATTCTTCAGGCATTTGGCGATGCCTGTCGAAAGCGTGCGACACAACGCGACGCGCAAGCGTCAAAGAACGCCTGATCGCCATGACGGCGACCAGGAACTGAAACCCCTGAGGTATTTATGAGTACCAACCTCGACCAGCTCACCGATTGGTTGAAAGAACACAGGATTACCGAAGTCGAGTGCATGATCTCCGACCTGACTGGTATTACGCGGGGCAAGATTTCCCCCACCAACAAGTTCATTGCCGAAAAGGGCATGCGCTTGCCGGAAAGCGTACTGCTGCAGACTGTTACCGGGGATTACGTAGAAGACGACATCTATTACGAATTGTTGGACGCCGCAGACATCGACATGTTTTGCCGTCCTGACCAGAATGCGGTGTTTCTGGTGCCCTGGGCCATAGAGCCCACCGCGCAGGTGATTCACGACACCTACGACAAGCAAGGCAACCCTATCGAGCTGTCGCCGCGCAACGTACTGAAGAAGGTCCTCAAGCTCTACGCCGATCAAGGCTGGCAGCCCATCGTGGCGCCGGAGATGGAGTTCTACCTGACCAAGCGCAGCGACGACCCCGACTACCCGCTGCAGCCGCCGGTTGGCCGCTCGGGCCGTCCGGAAACCGGTCGCCAGTCGTTCTCTATTGAAGCGGCGAACGAATTCGACCCGCTGTTCGAGGACGTCTACGACTGGTGCGAGCTGCAGAATCTGGACCTGGACACGCTGATTCACGAAGACGGCACCGCGCAGATGGAAATCAACTTCCGTCATGGCGATGCGCTGCACCTGGCTGACCAGATTCTGGTGTTCAAACGCACCATGCGTGAGGCCGCGCTCAAGCACAACGTGGCGGCGACCTTCATGGCCAAGCCCATGACCGGCGAGCCCGGCAGCGCCATGCACCTGCACCAGAGCATCATCGACATCGAGACCGGCAAGAGCATCTTCTCTAACGAAGACGGCACCATGAGCCAGCTGTTCCTGCAGCACATTGGCGGCTTGCAAAAGCTGATCCCCGAGCTGTTGCCGCTGTTCGCGCCCAACGTCAACTCGTTCCGCCGCTTCCTGCCCGACACCTCGGCGCCGGTGAACGTGGAATGGGGTGAAGAAAACCGCACGGTGGGCCTGCGCGTCCCGGATGCGACCCCGCAGAACCGCCGTGTGGAAAACCGCCTGCCGGGCGCTGACGCCAACCCATATCTGGCGATCGCCGCGAGCCTGCTGTGTGGCTTCATCGGCATGGTCGAAGGCCTCAACCCGAGCGCGCCTGTGGTGGGCCGCGGTTACGAGCGCCGCAACCTGCGCCTGCCGCTGACCATCGAAGACGCGCTGGAGCGGATGGAAAACAGCAAGACGGTCGAGAAATACCTCGGCAAGACGTTTGTGACCGGCTACGTCGCCGTCAAGCGCGCCGAGCACGAAAACTTCAAGCGTGTGATCAGTTCGTGGGAGCGGGAATTCCTGCTCTTTGCCGTCTGAAGATCACGGGCGCCAGCAGGCCTTCGAAGGCCGGTGGCGCCTACACGCGATACCCAGCTATGGAGTGGTTTCATGAGTTCCAACAACCCGCAAACCCGCGAATGGCAAGCCCTCAGCAGTGATCATCACCTGGCGCCGTTCAGCGACTTCAAACAGCTTAAAGAGAAAGGCCCGCGCATCATCACCAACGCGAAGGGCGTTTACCTGTGGGACAGCGAAGGCAACAAGATCCTCGACGGCATGGCCGGGCTGTGGTGCGTTGCGATTGGTTATGGGCGCGACGAGCTGGCCGAAGCCGCCAGCAAGCAGATGCGCGAGCTGCCTTATTACAACCTGTTTTTTCAGACCGCTCACCCGCCTGCATTGCAGCTGGCCAAGGCGATCTCCGACATCGCCCCGCAAGGCATGAACCACGTGTTCTTCACCGGTTCCGGCTCCGAAGGCAACGACACCGTGCTGCGTCTGGTGCGCCACTACTGGGCGATCAAGGGCAAGCCGAGCAAGAAGGTCATCATCAGCCGCATGAACGGCTACCACGGCTCCACTGTGGCGGGCGCGAGCCTGGGCGGCATGACTTATATGCACGAGCAGGGCGACCTGCCGATTCCGGGCATCGTCCACATCCCGCAGCCGTACTGGTTCGGTGAAGGCGGCGACATGACCCCGGACGAGTTCGGCGTGTGGGCGGCCGAGCAGTTGGAAAAGAAAATCCTCGAACTGGGTGTGGATAACGTCGGCGCGTTCATTGCCGAGCCGATCCAGGGCGCGGGTGGCGTGATCGTTCCGCCAGACACCTACTGGCCGAAGATCAAGGAGATCCTGGCCAAGTACGACATCCTGTTCGTGGCCGATGAGGTGATTTGTGGCTTCGGCCGGACCGGTGAGTGGTTCGGTAGCGATTTCTACGACCTCAAGCCCGATCTGATGACCATCGCCAAGGGCCTCACCTCGGGTTACATCCCCATGGGTGGCGTCATCGTGCGCGATGAAGTGGTCAAGGTGCTCAACGAAGGGGGCGACTTCAACCACGGCTTTACCTATTCCGGTCACCCGGTGGCGGCGGCGGTCGGTCTGGAAAACATCCGCATCCTGCGCGACGAGAAGATTGTCGAGCGGGTGAAATCAGAAACGGCACCATACTTGCAAAAGCGTTTGCGTGAGCTCAACGATCATCCGCTGGTGGGTGAAGTGCGGGGCGTCGGCTTGCTCGGCGCCATTGAGCTGGTCAAAGACAAAGCCACTCGCAAGCGTTATGAAGGGCGCGGCGCGGGCATGATCTGCCGCACGTTCTGCTTCAATAACGGGCTGATCATGCGAGCGGTGGGCGACACCATGATCATCTCGCCGCCGCTGGTGATCAGCTTCGCCGAGATCGATGAGTTGGTGGAAAAGGCACGCAAATGCCTGGACCTGACCCTTGAGGCGTTGCAGAAGTAACGGCCAGTTTGTAGGAGCGCGCTTGCCCGCGATTGCAGTGTGTCAGTTACGACATCCGTCGCAGGCGTATCGCAAATCGCGGGCAAGCGCGCTCCTACAGGGTTCGGTGGGTTGTTGGCGTGCAGATGAAATCTTTGAAAGTTATGCAACATGGCAGGCCGCGCTGCTTGTAAGCCCGCCCAGGAAATTGCCAGACTAACGGTTGTTTAGTCGCCGCTAACATAAAACATTGGAGCTGTACGAATGAAGAAATTTGGCAAAACCCTCCTCGCCTTGTCCCTGATGGGCGCAGTGGCCGCTGCAAACGCCGATGACAAAGTTCTGCACGTCTATAACTGGTCCGATTACATCGCACCAAACACCATCGCCGATTTCGAAAAAGAGTCCGGCATCAAAGTGGTGTACGACGTCTTCGACAGCAACGAGACCCTGGAAGCCAAATTGCTGGCTGGCAAGTCGGGCTACGACATCGTCGTACCGTCCAACAACTTCCTGGCTAAGCAGATCAAAGCCGGTGTTTATCAGGAACTGGACAAGTCCAAGCTGCCTAACTACAAAAACCTCGATCCTGCCCTGTTGAAAGCCGTGTCGGTCAGCGACCCGGACAACAAGCACGCCTTCCCGTACATGTGGGGTTCGATCGGTATCGGCTTCAACGCCGAGAAAGTCAAGGCCGCACTGGGCGCCGACGCGCCAGTCAATTCGTGGGATCTGCTGTTCAAGCCAGAGAACGCTGCCAAGCTCAAAGGCTGTGGCATCAGCTTCCTCGATTCGCCGACCGAAATGCTGCCCGTGGCGCTGCATTACTTGGGGCTGCCAACCGACAGCCAGAAGAAAGAAGACATCGAGAAAGCGGAAGCGCTGTTCAAGAAAATTCGCCCGTCGGTCACCTACTTCCACTCGTCCAAGTACATCTCGGATTTGGCCAACGGCAACATCTGCGTAGCCGTGGGTTACTCGGGTGACGTGTACCAGGCCAAGGCCCGTGCTGAAGAAGCCGGTGGCAAGGTCAAGGTCAGCTACAACATTCCGAAAGAAGGCGCTGGCAGCTTCTACGACATGGTCGCCATTCCTAAAGACGCCGAAAACGTCGAAGGCGCCTACAAGTTCATGAACTTCATCCTGCAACCGAAGGTGATGGCTGAAATCACCAACGCCGTTCACTTCCCGAACGGTAACAAGGCTGCGACCGAGTTCGTCGACAAGGAAATCACGTCTGACCCAGGCGTTTACCCGCCAGCTGATGTTCTGGCCAAGTTGTATGCGATTGCTGACCTGCCTGCAGCGACTCAGCGTCTGATGACCCGCAGCTGGACCAACATCAAATCGGGCAAATAAGCCTGGCAGGGGGAGGGCTCACGCTCTCGCCCCATTTGTAGGAGCGCGCTTGCCCGCGATGGCGGCGTATCAGTCGGTATGTTTGTCACAGGCACACCGTCATCGCGGGCAAGCGCGCTCCTACAAGAATCTGCGTATTGAAAAGTTTTTTTGCGAGACGGGTTTATCGAGGGTAAGTTGCGCGCCGGATTTGTCACAGGCAGTCGTTGCTGTCGTCGGCCAGGGCAACACGCCCACCCACTGAAAAGGACTGCAAACGTGTCTATTTCTTTATTTTCCAAAGGCTTGTTGCTGGGAGCCGGACTGACGCTCGCCGTCGGCGCTTACGCGGAGTCTACCGTCCGCATTTATAACTGGTCCGATTACATCGGCACCACGACCCTCGCGGACTTCGAGTCCACGACCGGTATCAAGACCAAATATGACGTCTTCGATTCCAACGAAACCCTGGAAGGCAAACTGCTGGCCGGTCGCACCGGTTATGACGTGGTAGTCCCTTCCAACCACTTCCTTGGCAAGCAAATCAAGGCGGGTGCGTTCCAAAAGCTCGACAAGTCGCAACTCCCCAACTATTCCAACCTCGATCCCGAACTGATGAAACGCCTGGAAAAGAACGATCCGGGTAATCAGTACGCCGTACCTTACCTGTGGGGCACCAACGGGATTGGTTATAACGTCGACAAGATCAAGCAGGTGCTGGGCGTCGACACCATTGATTCCTGGGCCATGCTCTTCGAGCCCGAGAACATCAAGAAGCTGCAGAAGTGCGGCGTTGCGTTCCTCGATTCGGCTGACGAGATGATGCCAGCGGTGCTGAACTACATGGGCCTGAACCCCAACAGCACTGACGAAAAAGACTACAAGAAGGCCGAGGACAAGCTGCTCAAAGTGCGTCCTTACGTGACCTACTTCAACTCCTCCAAATACATCACGGACCTGGCCAACGGCGACATCTGCATCGCGGCCGGTTTCTCAGGCGACGTATTCCAGGCCAAGGCTCGCGCCGAAGAAGCGGGCAAGGGCGTGAACATCGCCTACTCGATCCCGAAAGAGGGCGGCAACCTGTGGTTCGACATGCTGGCGATTCCGGCTGACGCACCCGACGTGAAAGCCGCCCACGCCTTCATCAATTACATCCTTAAACCCGACGTGATCGCCAAGGTCAGTGACCAAGTGGGTTACGCCAACCCGACCCCGGCCTCGGGCGAACTGATGGATCAGGACATTCGCAACGACGAGTCGGTTTATCCGTCCGCAGACGTGCAGAAGCGGCTGTACGTCAACTCCGAGTTGCCACCGAAAATTCAGCGCGTGATGACGCGCAGCTGGACCAAGATCAAATCCGGTAAATAAAGACCTGGCGCCCGGCCATATCGGCCGGGCGCAAGAACAGTTGGGAGTTTCACCCATGGCAGTTGCCTCCGGCGCCTACAAAAAAGCCCTTGAGGGTGGTCAGCAACCTAAACAGGTGCTGGTCAAAATCGATCGGGTCACGAAAAAGTTCGACGAGACGGTTGCTGTGGACGATGTGTCTCTGCAGATCAACAAGGGCGAGATCTTCGCCTTGCTTGGCGGTTCCGGCTCAGGCAAGTCCACACTTTTGCGCATGCTCGCCGGTTTCGAGCGGCCGACCGAGGGGCGTATTTTCCTCGACGGCGTCGACATCACCGACATGCCGCCGTACGAACGTCCGATCAACATGATGTTCCAGTCCTACGCGCTGTTCCCGCACATGACCGTGGCGCAGAACATCGCTTTTGGCCTGCAGCAGGACAAGCTGCCCAAGGCCGAGATCGAAGCCCGTGTGGCCGAAATGCTCAAGCTGGTGCAGATGACCCAGTACGCCAAGCGCAAGCCGCATCAGCTCTCTGGCGGTCAGCGTCAGCGTGTGGCCCTGGCCCGCTCGCTGGCCAAGAAACCGAAACTGCTCTTGCTCGACGAGCCGATGGGCGCGCTGGACAAGAAGCTGCGTTCGCAGATGCAGCTGGAGTTGGTGGAAATCATCGAGCGCGTTGGCGTGACTTGCGTGATGGTGACCCACGACCAGGAAGAAGCCATGACCATGGCCCAGCGCATCGCGATCATGCACCTGGGCTGGATCGCCCAGATCGGCAGCCCGGTGGACATCTACGAAACCCCGACCAGCCGCCTGGTCTGTGAGTTTATCGGCAACGTCAACCTGTTCGACGGTGAAGTCATCGAAGACATGGAAGGCCACGCGCTGATCCGCAGCCCGGAGCTGGAGCGCAACATCTATGTCGGCCACGGGATCAGCACCTCGGTGGAAGACAAGCGCATCACCTACGCCATTCGCCCGGAAAAACTGCTGATCACCACCGAGCAGCCGACTTACGAATACAACTGGTCTCGCGGCAAGGTCCACGACATCGCATACCTGGGCGGCCATTCGGTGTTCTACGTGCAGTTGGCGTGCGGCAAGCTGGTTCAGTCCTTCGTCGCCAACGCCGAACGCCGTGGCGCGCGGCCCACCTGGGATGACGAAGTGTTCGTCTGGTGGGAAGACGACAGCGGCGTGGTACTGCGCTCATGAAAATTCGAAAAATCAAACGCGCACTCAATCGAGTCGTCCCCAATGGCCGCCAGGCAGTCATCGGGGTGCCGTTCCTGTGGCTGTTCCTGTTCTTCGCGCTGCCGTTTCTGATCGTCATCAAGATCAGTTTTGCTGAAGCCGACGTTGCCATTCCGCCGTACACCGAGATCTTTTCCTACGCCGAGCAAAAGCTCGACATCGTCCTCAACTTCGCCAACTACGCGTTGTTGACTGGGGACGACCTGTACATCTCGGCGTACCTGGGCTCGTTGAAAATGGCCTTCTTCAGCACCTTGCTGTGCCTGTTGATCGGCTATCCGATGGCCTACGGCATCTCCATCGCGCGTAAAGAAATGCAGACCGTGCTGTTGCTGCTGATCATGATGCCGACCTGGACCGCGATCCTGATCCGGGTTTACGCCTGGATGGGCATCCTCAGCAACAACGGTCTGCTCAACGCCTTCCTGATGTGGCTGGGCGTGATCAGCGAGCCGTTGCAGATCCTCAATACCAACCTCGCGGTCTACATCGGTGTGGTCTATTCGTACCTGCCGTTCATGATCCTGCCGCTGTACGCGAACCTCGTGAAGCATGATCAGAGCCTGCTGGAAGCCGCCTCGGACCTGGGTTCGAGCACCTTCAACAGCTTCTGGAAAATCACCGTGCCGCTGTCCAAGAACGGCATCATCGCTGGCTGCATGCTGGTGTTCATTCCCGTGGTGGGCGAGTTCGTCATTCCTGAACTGCTGGGTGGCCCCGAGACGCTGATGATCGGTAAGGTCCTGTGGCAAGAGTTCTTCAACAATCGCGACTGGCCGGTGGCGTCTTCGCTGGCGGTGGTGATGTTGTTGATCCTCATCGTGCCGATCATTCTGTTCAACCGTAGCCAGGCCAAAGAACTGGAGGGCAAAGTATGAGAGGCTTCCGATTCTCGAACCTGATGTTGGTCTTGGGCTTGCTGTTCATCTACGCGCCCATGGTCATCCTGGTGATCTACTCGTTCAACGCCTCCAAGCTGGTAACAGTCTGGGGCGGCTGGTCGGTGAAGTGGTATGTCGGCCTGCTGGACAACACGCAACTGATGGCCGCTGTGGCACGCTCGCTGGAAATCGCCTGCTACACCTCGGTGGCGGCGGTGGCCCTGGGCACCATGGCCGCCTTCGTGCTCACCCGCATCACGCGCTTCAAGGGCAAGACCTTCTTCGGCGGCCTGGTCACCGCGCCGCTGGTCATGCCCGAGGTGATCACCGGTCTGTCGCTGTTGCTGCTGTTCGTGGCCATGGCGCAATTGATCGGCTGGCCACAGGAGCGTGGCATCGTCACCATCTGGATCGCCCATACCACGTTCTGTGCAGCGTACGTGGCGGTGGTGGTGTCGGCGCGACTGCGTGAGCTGGACATGTCCATCGAAGAGGCAGCCATGGACCTCGGCGCGCGTCCGTGGAAGGTGTTCTTCCTGATCACCATCCCAATGATCGCGCCCTCGCTGGCAGCGGGCGGCATGATGTCCTTCGCGCTGTCGCTGGACGACCTGGTGCTGGCAAGCTTCGTGTCCGGCCCCGGCTCGACGACCCTGCCAATGGAAGTGTTCTCGGCCGTGCGTCTGGGCGTGAAGCCTGAGATCAACGCCATTGCCAGCCTGATTCTGCTGGCGGTGTCGATCGCGACCTTCCTGGTGTGGTTCTTCAGCCGCCGCGCCGAGAACAACCGCAAAAAGGCCATTCAACAGGCCATTGAAGAAGCGGCAGCAGATGGCTGGAAACAGCCGGACGTGCGTCGTGCCAAGGTGGTTGAATCGGTTTGATCAAAGGGTTCAGTGTCTGCCGCACATCCACGGCACGACACAGAACCCCTGTAGGAGCTACCGGAGGTTACGACGGTGGCGAAAGCGGTGTGTCAGTTGATGTAATTGGCGCTGACAGACCGCATTCGCCACCGTCGTAACCTCCGGAAGCTCCCACAATAATCGTGTACAACTCGGCATCACCCGCCGGGCACCAACCTCAACTCCTCGCTGCTATTCCCCGCCACATCCCCCTCACTGAACCGCTCCGGCCTGTACCTCCCGGTGATGTAGTCCTGTGCCTGATCGAGCGCCCCGCAAATAAGGGGAAGAAAAGCTCATCCCCTACTGATTCGTGCACCATTTCCTACACGTCGTTCGGAAGTTTCGTATCTGTTTAGTGGCATCAGGTTGCGCCAAATCGATAAGCGGAAAGTGAAACTGATTACTTGTTGCAGAATTTAGCAGCATGATTTTCGATTTCAGAATGCACGGAAGCGACTAACGATATGAAGACGCTATTGATATGCGGAAACGGATTGAGCGGTGAAGCAATCAGCTTTATCAAGGAGTGGGGTTATAAAGTCGCGCTGATATCGGAGTTTCCGTATGATCGGGGAGTAGATTGTGCGGACTATTTTATACAGGCAAATTCAAAGGAACCAGCCGAGGCCTTGCTTGCAGCAGAAATCCTAACCAAGAACGACGTTCATTTTGATGGAATAGTCAGTCTGTGCTGGGACAGTGCGATATCGGTTGCCACAATAGCTGAGGTTTTCGGTTTGATCAGCGTTTCAGTGGAGTCGGCAGTTAGGTCAACTCTGAAGGACTTAAGATCAAGCGTCTTATTGGAAAACAACATATCAGCGCCAAAGTACTCAATTGTCGAGTCATTCGATTCCCTTTTGGCAGTGATAGGGGAGTACGGTTATCCCGTGATCTTAAAGCCATCGGATCAATCTTCGTCGAAAGGCGTAATCAAGGTTAAAACCGCCTCGGATCTATTCAGGTCTTATGAAGTTTGTCGAGCTAGTTCGGACACTGGAAAAGTAATAGTTAACGAGTACTTGGTGGGTACTGAGCATAGTACTGAAGGACTGATGATCGACGGAAAGCTGCACCTGACCGCGATATCAGACAGGGTATTTGAGTATGAAAAATATGAGCCTTTTTTTATCGAGATAGGCGATATTATGCCAACCGTCCTGAGTGCTGCTCAACAGCAAAGTATATATGAGCTTACTCAAAAAGCCGCAATGGCCTTGGGTATACGCGATGGTGTGGTTAAAGGTGACCTAATTATTTGTGAGGGACGAGGTGGCGCAGTACTTGAGCTTACGCCTCGGCTCGGAGGGCCTCGATTTGGCACCGAGATGGTCCCACTTAGTAACGGGACAAATATTCTCAAAGCGACAATACAGCAAGCAATGGGCGAATCAGTAGATTTGGAGTTGCTGAAACCAAAACACGTCGCCGGAATGGTCAATAGATCCATATTTCCTTCACCAGGTAAGCTGGTCGAAGATGTTGATTTGGGAGCGTTGGAAAAACAGCCTGGATTTTATGATTTCAAATGGTGGAAAGAGCCATTGTCAGTAGGAGATGTTGTAGAGGAGTACACATATGGTTGCGGAAATGTGGCGTATTTTATAGCCGTAGGTGAGGACAGAGAATCCGCAATTAGAAATCAGACAACATTGAGTCGAAAATCACAATAAAAACATCAGTGGAGTGTCAATAGATGTATACCTTTGAGTTGGGGAAAGATCTTTCGCCTGGTGAATTGGCCGCTTTGGCGCAACAGCACGAAAAAGTACATTTGAGTCTCGCCGTTCAGCAACGTGTCAAGGACTCGAGGGAAATGCTGGAAAAATACGTTGCGGATGGGCGTATTATTTATGGTGTAAATACCAGTATGGGCGGATTCGTGAATTGGTTAGTGCCTGCAGAAAACGCGAAGCAACTACAGAATAATTTAATTAATGCAGTTGCTACAAATGTCGGATCATTTTTAGGAGACGTGCATACTAGAGCGGTGATGCTTGCGAGGATCACATCGTTATCTCGCGGAAATTCGGCGATATCGCTACAAAATCTCAAGGTGCTGTTAGAGGTATATAACAAGGGCGTGCTGCCATGTATCCCAGAAAAAGGCTCATTGGGTACAAGCGGAGATCTGGGCCCACTGGCTTGCATTGCGTTAGTTTGTACAGGGCAATGGAAGGCAAAGTATGAAGGTGCGATCATGACTGGTGAGGAGGCACTGCGAAAGGCAGATATCACACCGGCGGAGTTGAGCTATAAGGAAGGTCTTGCTCTGATCAACGGCACCTCCGCAATGACCGGAATTGCGTGTTGCCTGGTGGATAGGGTGAGAAAAACGCTCGACGACTATCTACTGATTAGTGCATTAAGTTTTGAGGGCTTGGCTGCGATAACTAAGCCTTTTCATCCTGACGTACACAAACATAAACCTCATACCGGCCAAGCAATAGTTGCACAGAAGATACATGGCTATGTGACGGAGTCGTCTTTGATTCAGTGTGAATCAGATATGGAAAAGGCCCTGCAGCTTGAGCAAGATGGATCTATAAAGTCTTCGAATAAGCAAATTGAGGACGCTTACTCAATACGGTGCACCCCACAAATTCTTGGTCCTGTCCATGACTGTATAGAATACGTGATGAACGTTGTCCATAATGAATTGAATTCTTCCAACGATAACCCCCTCATTGTGCCCGAGTCTGGTGGCATCTATCACAATGGTCATTTTCACGGGCAGTATATAGCCATGGCTATGGACTTTCTGTCAATTGCAGTAACGACTTTATGCAACCTTGCGAATAGACGGATTGATAGATTTCTGGATAAAAGTAACAGCAATGGGCTACCACCGTTTCTCTGCAGCGAAAATCCTGGGTTGCGCCTTGGTTTAATGGGCGGGCAATTCATGTCTGCATCTGTTACTGCAGAGAACAGATCCCTTTGCGCCCCTCTTTCTATTCAGTCATTGTCATCGACAGCGGACTTTCAAGACATTGTTTCGTTTGGATTGATTGCTGCAAGACGAGCGGATGAGATTTTTAAGAACACGAAATATGTGATTGCATTCGAACTGATATGCGCAGCCCAAGCAGTAGATATTAGAGGGTCATTAGGGCTCTCCCCCGAAACGAAGGCGCTGTACTGTCGCCTTCGAGAAGTAGTCCCTTTCTTTTCTCAGGATGAGGTTCTGACCGACTATCTGGAAAATGTCGTCGCCAACGTTCTTGGTTAATGTGAATGGTCAAATCCTGTAGCGGGCTGTTATTTATACCGCGTCAGCTTCTGAATCAATTTATTCAAGGTTTGCATAGCGCATTCTTGGATTAGCGGGTAGGGATTGAAGAGACTCATGGGAAGTATTAATCCGAATATAGCAGTCGTGGGGTTGGGATATGTGGGGTTGCCTTTAGCCGCCGAATTCGCCCGTCTGTATAACACTCTAGGTTTCGACCTGAACGGTGAGAGAGTAAGGCAGTTATGTCACGGGAATGACGTGACGGGAGAGGTGGAAAAAGAAGTTTTGGTAAATCTACCAAAATTGAAGTTCACAAACGATGTTGATGCCCTGAGGGCGTGCAATGTTTTTATTGTTGCTGTCCCTACTCCTGCTAACCAGAGACGGCCAGATTTAAGTCCGCTGCTGAGTGTAAGTGAGATGCTTGGAAACGTTTTAAAGGCCGGGGACTACGTGATTTTCGAATCTACAGTATATCCAGGTGTTACTGAGGATGAATGTGTACCTATTCTTGAAGAAGTATCGGGATTGAAACACAGAGCCGATTTTTTTGTAGGGTATAGCCCGGAGCGCATTAATCCTGGTGATAAGGAGCGAAAGCTAACTACTATCAAAAAAATTGTGGCTGGTTCAACAGTAGAGTCCGGCGATTTCATCGAAAGGCTGTATGGGAGCATAATTTCGGCGGGGGTTCACAGGACGACTAGTATTAAGGTGGCAGAGGCGGCAAAAGTTGTTGAAAACGTACAGCGCGATGTAAATATAGGTTTGATTAACGAACTTTCAATGATATTTGCTCGGTTGGGGATTGATACTGAAGAAGTGTTACAAGCTGCCGAAACTAAGTGGAATTTTTTACGGTTTCGACCTGGTTTGGTGGGGGGGCATTGTATCGGTGTGGATTCTTACTACCTCGCGCATAAGGCAAAGGAGGTAGGACATTATCCTAAACTAATTTCATCAAGCCGTGGGGTCAATGAGGATATGGCTCAGCACGTAACTGAACAGCTTGTCAGAGCGATGCTAAGGAAATGCACTCAGATCAATGGTGCGAAGGTATTAATTATGGGGCTGGCTTTTAAAGAGAATTGCTCTGACTTACGTAATACTAAGGTTGTCGATATCGTTTCTTACCTGGATGGATATGGTGTCTTGTGTGACGTATACGACCCCTACGTAGACAAACGCCAAGCAGAAACGCTTTACGGTATCAAGCCTATCTTGTATCCAGAAACAGGGCTCTACGACGCGATAGTCATAGCGGTAGCGCATGACGACTTTCGAGAGATAGGTGTGGCTGCCATTAGATCTTGGGGGAAGACAACTTCGACGGTTTACGATCTCAAATACCTTCTCGACAAGAATGATAGTGATCTTAGGCTCTAATTTTAGGAGGGGCAAGGCGTGTCGGCTAAATATGAAATGTTAAAGCATCAGCTGGTGAGTGAGCAACGAACGTGGCTTGTTACCGGCGTCGCCGGTTTTATAGGCTCTCATCTTCTGCAGAAACTGTTAGAGCTAAATCAAAAAGTGACGGGGTTAGATAATTTTAGCACCGGATCGTCTTATAATTTAGACGATGTAAAAAACTCTGTAACTAAGGAGCAGTGGGCAAGATTTTCTCTGATTGATGGGGACATCAGAAGTGGCAAAGATTGCAGAAAAGCCCTTTCCGGCGTTGATCATGTTCTTCATCAAGCAGCTCTAGGCTCTATTCCTCGGTCTTATGATGATCCGTTATTGTCAAACGATGTGAATGTCAGCGGATTCTTGAACATGCTGATAATGTCCCGCGAGTACGACGCAAAGTCATTTGTTTACGCATCGTCGAGCGCTGTCTACGGAAACCATACAGGCCTACCTCGGCGAGAGGGAGTAGAAGGACGACCAATGTCGCCATATGCCATTACTAAGATGGTTAATGAGTCCTATGCGGAAGTTTTCTCTAAAACATCGGACCTCGCGATTGTCGGATTAAGATATTTTAATGTGTTTGGCCCTAGGCAAAACCCTCATGGTGGTTACGCTGCTGTTATTCCCAACTGGATCCGGTGCCTGCTTAACGACGAGCAAGTCATCATCAATGGTGATGGTCAAACAAGCCGGGATTTTTCATTTGTAGATAATGTGGTACAGGCCAATTTACTGGCGGCGTTTGGCGCTCATGTCGGTACTAGCCGCATTTATAACGTTGGCTGTGGTACGCAGTTAAATTTGCTGAAGCTATTCCAGATGATCGCCGCGCAATTGAATAAAAGTAAGTCGATGCGTGGTAGCTGTCCTATTCACGGCGACTTTCGTCCTGGTGATGTACAGCACTCCCTCGCTGACATTACGGCTGCCATGAGTGACCTAGGATTTAAACCGTCAACTTGCGTCGAAGAAGGGTTGCGAGAAACGATCGATTGGTACATGGCATTTAACTACGCCTGATATGCTATGCCCAGGTTGATATTGTTTTTACCAAGGAGTGGTATGTGATGCGGTGTGTTGTTATCGGTGCTGGCAGTTCAGGATCCAGATTTCTTCAAGCCGTCAGCTTGGTGGCTTCTGCAAGTGTCCAAGTTGTTGGGATTGCGGAACGCGACTGTGCAAAAATAGAGGCCCTACGTGATTGCGGTGTTCGTCTCGAGTACGACTATCGAACACTCTTGCTTGAGGTTAGCTGCGATTTAATCGTCATTGCTACTAATGATAGTATGCATTTCGAAATACTAGAGTTTATTCACTCTAAAAAAATCCCTTTTCAGAAAGTTCTATGTGAAAAGCCACTTGTTACCGCTCCTGGTCATTGCGACTTTGTAAGGTTGAGTTATCTTGATCGGCAACTGGCTGTAAGTTTCGTAGAGCGCTATAGTCTTGCCGTGCAGCAGCTGACGGAGTTTCTAAGCTTTCAAGAGCGGAAGGTGGCAAGGGTTTCATTCGAATGGTCCAAAAATCGAGTAAAGGATGTTAGGCCAACTGTAGGCGCTGTGTCAGAGATTACACATCCTCTGGACTTGGCATGTTACATTGGAGGAGTCTCGTGTCACGATAAATTTAATGTTCGATCATCTTTCTTTGCTGAAAGTGACTTTGTTCGTGGCGAAGTCACTCGGCCAGATACTATTCAGGCTTGCATTGGATTTGAGAGCGGGATGCTGGTGACCGGGGTAAGTAGTTATTTGCGGAGCAAGCGTTCACGATGCATGGAGTTTCTGCTGGTAGATGAGCACGGTGTGGCTCGTGAACTTGCGGTGCTTAAGCTTGATGATCCTTGCTGGGATAACGACTCTCTTGAGATTTTTGAAATAATGCCGTGTCAAGAGCAAGGCGAGTCTTTGCTGATGTTTAATAGTCCTGTCAATCCGGATCCCCAAAGGCAATATATTGAGAAGATTTGCAAGTTTCTAGAAGACGTGATTCATGATGTTGAAGTCGGTGGCTCACCAAGATTGGTAGGAACCGGTCATGCTCTTTATATTCAGTCTATTGTTGCTTGCTTAGAAGCTAACCACTCTAAGCAGACCAAACCTTTTGGCCGCTTTTTAGAGCCGTCAAGCTATAACTCTGAGTGGGCTAATACTCGCTTGCTTCGCACAGGAAACTTGCTGAGAGGTTTTCAGAATTCAGGAGGGTATGATGACCGGTGTGATTGATCTAGAAAAAGTGCCTAAAGACTATTTGATTGGCCGAAATGTGGGGCTAATTGGCGTCGGAAAGATGGGCTTGGGCATTGGGGTGAGTTTGATTCGGAACGGAGCCCAGGTCATTTGCTGCGGCAATCGCTCACGTGCGGGTATTGAAGAGCTACAGTCATTGGGCGCCACTGAAGTTTCTACGCCCAAAGGGGTTGCCGAGCGGTGTGACATCCTAGTTTTATCACTGCCGGACTCCAAAGCGGTAGATTCTGTGTGTTTTGGGAATGACGGTATATCTGCCGCGAATCACGAACAGCTGCTGGTTATAGACACAACGACGGGGAATCCTGCTCAGACGCTAAACCTCGCTACTTCACTAAACTCCTGCGGGATAGATTATGTCGATGCGCCAGTTACCCGCAGCCCACAGGAGGCAAGGCAAGGGAAGCTAAATGCAGTGTTAGGTGCGCCAGAAAGACTGCTTGATATGAGCTGTTCTGTACTCAAGGCATTCTGTAATTTCATTATTCACGTGGGCGAGGTGAGTCAGGCGCAGAAAGTCAAACTTGTCAATAATACACTCTCGATGGGTGTCGTGGCTATCACAGCCGATACCATATCTCTTTCGCAAGAAATTGGTGTCGATGTACGCCATATTGCGCAACTGATCGCTCAAGGGGGAGTTAATAACGCTTTATCGCAAGCGCTTCTTAAATGGGTCTGCGAAGGTGGACCGGAACCTCTTAAATTTTCAATTAATAATGCTTTGAAAGACTTGACTTACAGCTTGAATTTGGTGCCCTCGACAGGTGAATCCCTGAAGATGATCACAGCGGCACATCAGGTCTATAAAGATAAAGCTAAGGCTGGATTTGGTGAAAATAATTTGCCAGCGTTGGTTTGTAAATAATTACTTTGAGTCTTTGAGGGGTAATAATGAGCGATGATGCAAAGTTTAATTCCTGGTTTTCTTCTTATTTCGAAAAAATGAAATTGGAGATGTTTGAGTACGTTTCCATTGATACTAGCTTAGGCAAGGAAGGTTGCGCGAGCAGTTTTTTGACTAAGCTATTGGCTGACTATGGTTTTATATCCCGCTATGAGGCTTTCTCTCCTGGACTGGCCTGCCACTCTGCTTATACCGCCAGCGATCACACTAATAGTGGAGTGAATGTACGGGCACTCTGGGCGGCGTCTCTGGACTCTACGCGTGCAATAATATTCAATTCCCATGTAGATGTTGTCCCGGCAGATGGGTGTGATGGTCTCTTCGAGCCTTCTTGCGATGGCGAATATATTTATGGGAGAGGTGCTTGTGACACGAAGGGAAATCTTTTTCTCCTGCTAGGTGCTTTGGAGTACATAAAGGATCAAGGACTAAGTACAAAATATAAGATTTTGCTGGACCTTGTTTCCGCAGAGGAGGTCGGTGGCAACGGAACATTATCAACCATCCTGAATGGGGTGGTTGCGGATTTCGCTATTGTTTTTGAGCCCACAGACCTGATGGTTCATCGCGGTCATCGGGGCTGTTTGACCTGCGAGCTGAAGATTAAGGGAAAAGGAGTTCATATGGGGGGCGATGAGGAGGGGGCATCGGCCATCAAAGCAGCTATCCAAGCTATTCATGAAATTGAGAATATCGAGAGCGACATGCTCAATGACGCTAGGCGGAATACCGCATTTTCTGTGTGGAAGCGCCCACTCCAGATTAATGTCGGTAGCATTGAAGGCGGTGAGTGGCCTGGATCAGTTCCTGAGAATTGCACGCTTCGTTTTAATGTCGGGTTTCTTCCCGATGCATCCATTAGTGATATTGAACACCTTGTCAGTAATAGGTTGGGCCGCGTATTGGAAAGTCATCCGGATATCAGTTTTTCCCTAGATTTCGCTAAGGGTTTGCGTAATAAAGCCTACTTAATATCGGAGGATAATGATTTCGTATCGTCGCTGAATAGTTCTGTATCATTAGCTATGAACAGGCCTGTGGCACCGCCCGTCTATGCATGGCGCGTTAGTTGTGATGCCCGGCATTATGCCCATGAGGCTGAGATTGATACAGTTGTATTTGGTGCAGGTTCTCTGAAAGATGCTCACTCGGCAACCGAAAAAATATCAATTTCACAAGTTAAAACAGGTATCCAGTCATTGGTGCATTTTCTTACCGGGTCAACGAGTTGACGTGGGATGTTTGTGCTGATGTCGAGTTTTTATTCTTGTGGTTTAAATGTGGTTTAATAATTCCGACTACGCGCTTGTTAGCTTATAGTTAATGTTTATTGTTGGTTTGTCGCCGCTGTGCTTTATTGCAGGTGTCAAAGAGGGTGGGGTTTTTAGATGATTGATATAAAAAAGGTTGTTAACGAGTTCGAGCTTATGGAGACGAATCTCGCCAAACGCTCGAGCCGTCTGAATCTACAGGGCGTTATTCAGAAATTTGAGGTTGTGAAGTCCAGGAGGCAAAAACTGGAGGCATTGCAAAAACACGCAAATGCGATAGCAGATAAAGTAAAGAGGTCGGACTCAACTCAGGTCCGAACAGATTTATTGGAGCGGGGATTGTTGGTCAAAGCCGATGTGGCGCAAGCCAAGTCCGAGTATGACGTAGCTCAAGCTGAATTTGATTCCCTACTGGCTGAGCTGCCCAACTGGATTGCCCCCGAGGTTCCAACAGGGAGCTCTGACGAAGACAACCTCGTGCTTAGGGAGGTTGGACAACCCCCGGTATTTGAGTTCTCCCCGCTTGATCATGTGGATCTCGGCACGCGTTTGGATGTCATCGACTTTGAAGCAGGCACTAAAGTCGCAGGCTCGAAGTTTTATTTTCTCAAGCGTGAGGCGGTGTTGCTGCAGCATGCGATCAAAAGCTATGTGTTCGAGAAAGCAATGAAGGCCGGTTTTATTCCCCTGCAGACGCCGGATATTTGCCATAACCATATTTTGGAAGGCGTTGGTTTTTCGCCAAGGGGAGAAGAGAGCAATACGTATCTACTTGACAGTTTGGATAAAAGCTTGATTGCGACAGCGGAAATATGCGTAGGCGGAATGCACTCGGGCGAGATTCTTGATGCTCAGCAGTTGCCTCTTCTTTATGTCGCTGAAAGCCACTGCTTCAGAAGGGAGGCGGGGGCGGCGGGACGCTCCAGTAAAGGTCTGTATAGAGTTCATCAATTCGAGAAAGTGGAACTTTTCGTTATCTGCGATCCGGATCAAAGCGAAGTTTTCCATGAAAAAATCCTTTCCCTCCAGGAGGAGATATACAGCGAATTGGATATTCCTTATCGTGTTGTACTCAACTGTTCAGGCGATTTGGGTGCGCCAGCTTATAAGAAATACGACTTGGAAGCCTGGATGCCGGGAAAAGGCGAGAGTGGAGAGTACGGTGAGATCACTTCTGCCAGCAACTGCACGGATTATCAGGCCCGGAGGTTGGGCATCAAGTACAAGAATCCAAAGACGAAGAAAAATGAGTATGTTCACACCTTAAATGGGACCGCTTCGGCGCTTGGAAGAACGATGGTGGCGATTTTTGAAAACTATCAAAACCCCCACGGCGGTGTGAAGGTTCCGACTGTGCTACAGAAGTATCTCGATCTTGATGTAATCGGTCCGAGGCGATAACTGAGAGGGCGGTTATCATTGCGGCAGCCGCCTAGGGCATTTGCAGGCGGCTGCTAATGACCCGGCACCAACCTCAACTCCTCGCTGCTATTCCCCGCCACATCCCCCTCACTGAACCGCTCCGGCCTGTACCGCCCGGTGATGTAGTCCTGTGCCTGATCGGCATAGTGTTGGTCGAACAGCACGCCGCTCTGTCCGACCGGGTTGATGCCCAGTGCGTGGACGGGGTCGGCGAAGTCGATCAGGCGGCGTGTCGAGGGCCCGTAGGTTACTGGCCACGGCGCGGTGGTGAGGGTTGCCGACAGGTTGTTCGGCACTTCGTGGGTGCCTGGCGCGGCGAACTTGCCGACGTTGAACAGCATGTCCAGCGGTGTCTGGCGGCCCAGCGGGTGTTCGTGAGTCAGGGTGTGGGCCTTGCCCCAGGTCCATTCGTCCGGGTTCACGCCGTACAGCGATTTGAGGTGCGAAACCGCCGCATGCCAAGCCATTTTCACAATGTTGTCGCGGGTTTCCGGCTCGTTGGAGTTGCGATTGTTCCACCAGGGGGAGTCAGCGTCGGCGGCCAGTCTTGGCAGCGCCATGTCGATGACCCGCGTCGACAGCAGCGTCGCGAACAGTCCGTCGCCCAAATCATCACGCAAGGCCTGGTCGCTCAGGTTGTAGATGAACTGATTGAACAGTGTCGCGCCCACCGAATCCACCGGGTAATCGCCTTTCCAGGCGGCCAGCCTTTCGACGATGTCGTACTCTTCGGGGTCGCTGATCACACGGCGCAGCACCGGGATCAGCGGCTTGAGAATCTGCTGTGCGTAGTCGGTCTTTGTGCCCAGTTGCAGCGCCTTGCTGTTGTCCAGGTTCCATTTCACCGAAGTGTCGCTCAGCTGCCTGTCCAGCTGGCGGCCTCGCTCGGGGAGGTTGTAATAGCCCGGAATTTCCATGCCCGTCGGCGATACCGGCTGGAAGTTGGCCGAGACGATGTAGCCCCGCGCAGGGTTTTCTTCCTGAGGGTTGGCGCTGAAGGGGTAGAAGCCGTTCTTGTCGGCCTGCTCGCTGCTGCCGTCGAGGATGTAGGTCGGGTTGACCCCGGCAGGGCGCTTGGGCAGCTGCGCCGCGGCCCACCAGCCGATATCGCCGTGGGCGTTGGCGTAGACCACGTTCAGGCCGGGGGACTGAATCTTCTCGGCGGCACTGCGCATTTTGTCCAGGGTGTCGGCGCGGTTAGCTTCATAGAAGCCCTGCAGGATCGGATTTTCGGACTCCAAAAAAGACCACCACATCGCCACAGGCGTATCGGCGGTGTCCTGAATGCCACTGGCGCTCAGCACGTCGTTGACGATCGGCCCGTGGGGCGACTGGCGCAGGGTGAAGGTGATCGGCGACTCGCCTTTGACCTTGATCTGTTCGGGACGCGAGGTCATGTCGGCCCAAGCGCCGTGGTACCAGACCTGATTGCGGTTCTCGGGATTGACCTTCTCGGCGATCAGGTCGACGTCATCGTTCTGGAACATGGTCAGGCTCCAGCCGAAATCCATGTTATGCCCCAGCAGAGCGAACGGGTTCAGCGCCTGAAAGTGCCCATACAGCTCGAAGCCTGGTGCCGACAGCTGAGCCTCGTACCAGACGGCGGGCACCGAGAAGCGAATGTGCGGGTCGCCCGCCAGCAGCGGTTTGCCACTCTGGGTGCGACTGCCCGACACCGCCCACGCGTTGCTGCCCTCGAACTGCGGCAGGCCTGCCTCTTCCAGTGCCCGCGCGCTCAGCTGTGCCAAATCGCTCAGACCTTTCCAGTCCTTGCGGGTCAGGGCGGGCGAGGGGTGCAGGGCGCCTTGGGGCTGCCAGTCCAGGTCGAAGACTTTCAGGTAGTCCGGGCCTAGCTGGTCGCGTATGTACGTCATCAAAGGTTCTGTACGAAACGCGGCCGCAAAGCTGTAGGCCAGATAACCGCCGATACTCAGGGTGTCCTCGGCGGTGAAGGGGCGCTTGTCGATGCCCAGCACGTCGAACTCGATGGGTTTGGGGTGAGTCGCCTGATACTGGTTCACGCCGTCCAGATACGCTTGCAGGGCTTTCCAGGCCGAGGTGTTCTTGTCCTGGCGGGCGACGTAGGCATCAGCATGTTCGCGAATGCGCAGGCTGCGGAACAGCTTGTCAGTGGTGACCAGTTTCGGGCCGAGCACTTCGGCCAGCTCGCCACGGGCCAGTCGACGCAGGATTTCCATCTGGAACAACCGATCCTGCGCGTGTACGTAACCCAGCGCGCGGTACAGGTCGTCTTGGTTGTCGGCCTTGATGTGCGGCACGCCGCGCTCGTCGTAGCGCACGCTGACCGGCGCCTTGAGCTGCGTCAGGGCAACCTCGCCGCTGCGCAGCGGCTGCTTGCTGTGGACATACCAGGCCCCGCCCCCTGCGATCAGGATCACAAGGACGGCGATGACAGAAAGGCTGCGTTTCATCCGAAGGCTCAACGATCATTGAGAAGCCAAGAAGGCTACAGATTTGTCGCGGGGCTGTGTAGCAGGCTGAGACGCCAGACATCAGTAGGAGCGCGCTTGCCCGCGATGAGGTCGGCACATTCAACGCCTCGGGTGACTGGACCCTCGGCATCGCGGGCAAGCGCGCTCCTACAGGTTCAAAGTCTTGCCCGACGTGTATGGGGTAAGCTCCGCTTCAATTCAACAAGAGTTTCGCCCATGCGCATTCAACCCCGCAGCCTGGCGCTGTTGCTGGCACTGGCCTGCACCCACGCCTTCGCGTTTACCGGTCCCAAACCCGGAGACGTCGTTGAGGTCAGTCTCGAACAGGTGCACCCGACCCAGGCGGTCATTGGTTTTGATCAGGTCTATTACCAGCTCGGACGATTCGCCAAGGATCGGCAGAAGCTGTTCGACGAGATCTGCGAGAACAATGGCCAGCGCGAGGCCAGAACGATCAAGCCCGACGCCGATCCTCTGAAACCCGACAGCTACACCTGCAAGGATGAGCCGAACGCTCACCCCGAAGAGATGAAAACCGTGGTCGTCGGCCCCGGTGGCCAGTTTTACCTGACCGATGGGCATCACACCTTCAGTACCCTGTGGGAACAGCCCGGCGCTGGTCCGCAGATGAAGATGAAGGTGCGCATGACCGACGACTTCAGCGACAGCGCCGATATGCCGACCTTCTGGGCGCGCATGGAAAAGGCACGCAAGGTCTGGCTCAAGGACGGCAACGGCCAGGCCATTTCACCCGCTCAACTGCCCGCCCAGGTGGGGCTGCAGGCCATGCATAACGACATACTGCGCAGCGTCGTGTATTTCGTGCGCGGCGCGGCGTACGACAAGCCTAAGTCTGGCAAGGTCTCGCCGGAGTTTCTGGAGTTCTACTGGGCTGACTGGCTGCGCGACCGGCTGGTGCTGGCGGACTTCAACCTCAGCGAACGCAGCGGTTATCACCGGGCGTTGCAGGCTGCGAGCGATTTGATGGTCGAGGGGCCATTGAGCAAGCCGGTGGGCGGTGGCATGACGGCCAAGCAACTGGGCGGCTTCAAGTCGGTCAAGCGCAAGGTCCTGACCAAAACTGCCGATGAAAAGCTGCCGTACGTGATCGATTACAAGGCTACTCATTGATTTCAGGGCGAACGGAACGTCGCCGTTGTTTCCTCTGTGGGAGCGAATTCATTCGCAAGGCGGTGCCACATCCGACAGAGATGTTTCGAATGTACCGGCCAATCGCGAATGAATTCGCTCCCACAGCGGAAGCCCAGGGATCTCTGGATTTTGGTTCTCAGCGAAGGGTGTGAGCGGGTTCATTGAGAGGTAGCCCAAGGGCAATAACACCCCACCGCCATGGTATGTGTCGCGCTGACGCCACGATTTGTCTTCAAGGCCTGCAGGATTGGCTCAATGAAGCTGTTCGCCGAATTGCAGGTCAGCCCTTCGCTGTACGGCCCAAGGTACGCGAGGTTGCCCGCGCGGTCCCAGATCGCCACGGCGGGGCTGGCGGTGATGCGCTCGGCGCCGGGCAGGCTGTTCAGTAGTTTGATGGCGCTCAGCGTCGACGGCAGCTCGCCATGAGTGCCCGGCTTGCGCACGGCGTAAAAGTCCACGCCCCCCTCACCGGTAAAGCGCGCGACCAGCTCGCGCAGATGCTGCTGATTGCCGACATTGCAGGGACAGGCCGGGTCCCAGAAGTGCACCATCCGGATTCGTCCGGGGCCTGCGAGCTCTGGCGGCAGGCTGAGCACGTCGCCGGCAAAGAGTGCGGTCTGGTCACTGAACGCGCGCACGTATCGGCCCTCAAACCACCTGTAGCCCAGCCACAAGGCTGCCGCACAGAGGATGGCGATCAGCGCGAGCAAGGCAGTGCGTCGTCCGGCAAGTGATTGAGCAGTCATGGGGGTGGCTTCGATTTGGGTGACGTAGCTTGCCACGCCTGAGCGGACGGAAGAAACTCACGAGCATGCGTCACGGTTTATGCGCCTATTTGCCTGATCTGGAATCACGATGTCCAACACGTTCGACCCCGACCGCCTGCGCGCCGGCCTGCAGCCGCTGAGTGCCGGGCTTGCGCTCTCCGAGCAGGAACAGGCCTATCAACGTTTCTACAGCCTGGCCGGGCTTGGTCGCGACGGGCGCATCACCAGCCGCCTGGGGCGTTTCGAGGTCGGCGGCTACGAGATTGTCACTCAGCTCTGGCTGCCCGAGAACCCGGTCGCGACCCTGGTGCTGGTGCACGGTTTCTACGATCACATGGGGCTGTATCGGCATGTCATCGAGTGGGCGCTGGATCTGGGGTTTGCAGTGATTTCCTGCGACTTGCCCGGCCACGGCCTGTCCAGCGGTACGCGGGCGAGCATTACCGATTTTTCCGAGTATCAGGTGGTGCTCGACCGGCTGTTCGCCGAAGCCGACATCCTCAAGCTGCCCAAGCCTTGGCACCTGTGCGGGCAGAGTACGGGCGGGGCGATCGTCATCGATCATCTGCTCAATCATGGCGACGACAGTCCGGCTCAGGGGCAGTCGATTCTGCTGGCGCCGCTGGTACGCCCTCGCGGCTGGACCTGGTCGAAAGTCAGCTATTACCTGCTGCGTGCATTCGTCAAAGGCATCGACCGGCGCTTCAGCGAGAACTCCAACGCGCCTGCGTTCCTGCCATTTCTCATGGCCGACCCGCTGCAGCCAAGGCGCTTGCCGACGGTGTGGGTCGGTGCGCTGGCGAAGTGGATCGAACGCATCGAGAACGCCCCGCGCAGTTCGCGCAGCCCGTTGATTGTGCAGGGCGAGTCGGACATGACCGTAGACTGGAGCCACAATCTGGCCGTGCTCAACGACAAATTCGATCACCCGCCAATCTTCATGCTGCATGAGGCGCGGCATCATCTGGCCAACGAGTTGCCGGAGTTACGGGCGTTGTTTTTCGGGTTTTTGACTCAGCGGATGCGTTGAAGCGCGCGTTATTGCACGTTCTGCCCAACCGCCAACCCTGCACGAATCGCCGCCAGCGCCGCCTGGTAATACGCCTGGCCTTCGGTGGACTCGGCAAAAGTCGAGAATTCCTCCAACTCGGCGTCGGACAAGTCGCGATAGACGTACAGCAGCGTGTTGCTCATGTCGTTGGCGATCTGGGCCATCAGGCGCTGGCGCTGGCCTTCGAGCATCCCTTGGGTCGTTCCGCCGCCCATCAATCCTGGAATCATCGAACTCAGGCTGTCGGCTGCCACGCCCGCAATGGCGAGGCTGACTTCGGCGCCCGCTTCCTTGGCGGGGAGGGCGTTGCTCAGGTGGCCGATGATCAGCAGGCGGTTGTCGCTGGCCTGCATTTTCGGCAGGCCCTGAGCGTTTTTCGCCAGTTGGTCCGGGCGCGTGGCGGTCAGTTCGGCGGTAACGATCTTGCGCCCCAGCGGTGACTGGAAAAATTGCAGGGCGGGGTTGGGGTCCTGAAGCGTTGCGCGCAGTTTTTGCTCGGCGCGCTGATCCATGGCCTGTGGGGCGAAGCGCTGATTGCTGTTGTTGACCAGCGCGTCATACACCGCCGGCGGCAGGCTGTTTTTGTAGCGCTGCTGCGCAGCCTTGAGGGCATCGACGAAATGCGCGCGCTGTTCTGGCCAGCCGGCGACCTTGTACAACTGGTCTTGGCTGTCTGCCCAAACAGGCAGTGTGCAGAACATCAACAGCAGGAAAAGCAGACGGCGCATTAGGGACTCCTGTCGGCAGGCCGCTATTCTCGGCGGGGCGGCGGGGATTTGTCGAGTTAACAGTTGCCAGACCCCAAGAAAACCCGTGGGTTCGGCGATCTTTCCGGCAAATCGGCCGTAGGTCATCAGGCCTTGAAAAATATTCTTCGGCCAGCAGACCGCGGGCTCTGTTGGATTGTGTGGCGTGTGGATACTATGCGCGCCATGCACATATCCCCTGATGACTCACTGCTGATGCAAATCGTCGACGACCTGGCCGAGCGTGGCTGGTCGCAGCAGAGCGTCTTTTTGCCCGACGCCTTGACCCGCGCGCTGGCGCTTGAGTGCCGCAAACGTGCGGCCGAAGGCGAGCTGGCGCCGGCTGCGGTGGGGCGCGGGCCTGCGCAGGAGGTTCGCGAGGGGATTCGTGGCGACCACATCCAGTGGTTGGAACCGGGCCAGGCCCAGGCGTGCGATGACTATCTGGCGCTGATGGACAGCCTGCGTCAGGCCCTCAATCGTGGGTTATACCTGGGGCTGGAGGATTTCGAGAGCCACTTCGCGCTGTATCCTCCCGGTGCGTTCTATCGCAAGCATGTCGATCGTTTCCGCGACGACGACAAGCGTATGGTTTCGGCGGTGATTTACCTCAACGACGCCTGGCTGCCTGAGCATGGCGGCCAGTTGCGCCTGTTTCCAAAGGACGGCGATGCCTTTGATGTGCAGCCTGTGGGAAGCTGTTTGGTGGTGTTTCTTTCCGGCGAGATGCCCCATGAGGTCTTGCCTGCCCACCGAGAGCGCCTGTCGCTGACCGGCTGGTTCCGGCGGCGCGGCAATGAGCCGTTCGAGTTGTAAAAATCACTCAGTTTTCGCCAGTGGCCCCAGTTCTGTGGGAGCGAATTCATTCGCGAAAATCTGACAGACGACAAAGGTGTGTTGAATCCACCGACCCCTCGCGAATGAATTCGCTCCCACAGGGGTCACCCTCAAGCGCGTCGTGCTGCTCAAGATGAAATCTTCTACATAAATTCACTCCCCCAAAGCCTCATGTCCCGGATCCGGCTAAGGTAAACCCCGTGCCATAGCTTTCAGTCCGCCGATGGTGAACCCGGCGTTTGCGATCCGGGTCTGAGGCTGAGCGTCTGAAAACAAGAACGGGAGAGATCATGAAGACCTTATTTGCAAAAACTGCCCTGGCTGGACTGCTGCTGGGATCGGCGTTTCTCGCTGAGGCCGCCGATGTGCCCCGTACGCCATCACCTGCGGGCGCCGAGGTCTACATCATCTCGCCCAAAGACGGCGCGGTGGTCAACGGCACCTTCAAGGTCCAGTTCGGCCTCAAGGGCATGGGCGTTGCGCCTGCGGGTGTCGACGTTCCGGACACCGGCCATCATCACCTGCTGATCGACGTCAAGGATCAGCCCGACATGAACGCGCCGCTGCCGACCACCGACAACATCCGTCACTTCGGCAAGGGCCAGACCGAGACCGAACTGAACCTAACCCCCGGCCAGCACACCCTGCAATTGCTTGTGGGCGACAAGAGCCACATCCCGCTGAACCCGGTGGTGGAGTCGCAGAAGATCACGATTACCGTGAAATAACGCGCGATACAAGATTGTAGGAGCGCGCTTGCCCGCGAAAGCGGTGTGTCAGTCGCCACAAGGATTACAGACAGACTGCAATCGCGGGCAAGCGCGCTCCTACAAGGTCAGTGTCCGTCACAAAAAGGTGTAGGTTGCCGAAAAAGCAGACACAAAAAAGGAGACTCGAAGGTCTCCTTTTTTTCATGGCAACACAGGGCTTAGAACAGCACGCGGCTGCGGATGGTGCCTTTGATGTGCTGCAGTTTCTCTTGCGCCAGGTCCGAGTATTCGGCGTCGACGTCGATGACCACGTAACCGACCTTCTCGTTGGTCTGCAGGAACTGACCGGAGATGTTGATGCCGTTTTCCGCGAACACCTTGTTGATCTCGCTGAGCACGCCCGGGATGTTTTCGTGGATGTGCAGCAGGCGGTGCTTGCCCGGGTGAGCCGGCAGGGCCACTTCAGGGAAGTTGACCGAGGACACCGACGTACCGTTGTCGCTGTACTTGACCAGCTTCTCGGCCACTTCCAGACCGATGTTGGCCTGGGCTTCGGCGGTCGAACCACCGATGTGCGGGGTCAGGATCACGTTGTCCAGGCCACGCAGCGGGCTTTCGAAGATGTCGTCGTTGGAGCGCGGCTCGATCGGGAACACGTCGATGGCGGCGCCGATCAGGTGTTGGTCCTTGATTGCGCGGGCCAGCGCGTCGAGATCCACCACGGTGCCGCGAGCGGCGTTGATCAGGATCGCGCCTTTCTTCATGGCACGGATTTCTTTCTCGCCAATCATCATCTGGGTGGACGGCAGCTCAGGCACATGCAGCGAGACGATGTCGGCCAGGCCCAGCAGCTCGGTCAGGCTGGCAACCTGAGCCGCGTTGCCCAGTGGCAGCTTGGTCAGCGGGTCGTAGAAGAACACCTGCATGCCCAGGCTCTCGGCCAGGACCGACAATTGCGTGCCGATCGAGCCGTAGCCGATGATGCCCAGTTTCTTGCCACGAATCTCGAACGAATTGGCGGCGCTCTTGATCCAGCCACCGCGATGGCAGGAAGCATTTTTCTCAGGGATGCCGCGCAGCAGCAGGATCGCCTCGGCCAGTACCAGTTCGGCCACCGAACGGGTGTTGGAGTACGGGGCGTTGAAGACAGCGATACCGCGCTCGCGGGCCGCGTCCAGGTTCACCTGGTTGGTGCCGATGCAGAAGCAGCCGACAGCGACGAGTTTCTTGGCGCAGTCGAACATTTCTTCGGTCAGCTGGGTGCGCGAGCGGATACCGATGAAGTGAGCGTCGGCAATCTTTTCCTTCAGTTCGGCTTCCGGCAGCGACTTGGTGTGGTATTCGATGCTGGTGTAACCGGCGGCCTTGAGGACGTCGACTGCGGATTGATGGACGCCTTCGAGAAGAAGGAACTTGATCTTGCTCTTGTCGAGGGAAGTCTTGCTCATCTGCGTAAACCTGTGTCCCGGAGAAAAATGGCAGGGAATGGCCAGCGGAAAAAGCCGGCCTCACGGCGCAACGGCGCCATCGCAGGTCGGCCTCAGGCACGTCTCTGCGGGGGCGGTATGCTAGCATATGTGCCCCGCTAAATACCCGCTCCTGCGACGTGAGCCGTTCTCAGGATGACCATGAATTGTTCGAGAGTTCTGTTGATGACACAGCCTGCGTTGATAGATGAACTTAAGTCCCTGGTCGAGCCTGGCAAGGTCCTGACTGACGCCGATTCCCTGGAGGCCTACGGCAAGGACTGGACCCGGCAATACGCCCCCGCGCCCAGCGCCATCGTGTTTCCCAAGACCGCCGAGCAAGTGCAGGCCATCGTCCGCTGGGCCAATGAGCACAAGATCGCGCTGGTCCCCTCGGGCGGCCGAACCGGCCTTTCGGCAGCCGCTGTGGCGATGAACGGCGAGGTGGTCGTTTCCTTCGACTACATGAATCAGATTCTCGAACTCAACATCACCGACCGCACCGTGCGCTGCCAGCCGGGCGTCGTCACCCAGCAACTGCAGCACTTCGCTGAAGAGAACGGCCTTTATTACCCGGTCGATTTCGCGTCCTCCGGTTCCAGCCAGATTGGCGGCAATATCGGCACCAATGCCGGCGGGATCAAGGTCATTCGTTATGGCATGACCCGCAATTGGGTGTCGGGCCTGAAAGTGGTGACCGGTAAAGGCGACATCCTTGAGCTGAACAAGGACCTGATCAAGAACGCCACCGGTTACGACCTGCGCCAGCTGTTCATCGGCTCGGAAGGCACGCTGGGCTTTATCGTCGAGGCCACCATGCGTCTGGACCGCGAGCCCAACAATCTGACGTGCATGGTCCTCGGCACGCCGGATTTCGACTCGATCATGCCGGTGTTGCACGCCTTCCACGGCAAGCTCGACCTGACCGCATTCGAATTCTTCTCCGACAAGGGCCTGGCGCACATTCTGGCGCGGGGCGATGTGCCTGAGCCATTCGAAACCAAGACGCCGTTCTATGCCTTGCTGGAATTCGAAGCCAGTAACGACGAGATCGCCAATCAGGCCCTGGCGACCTTCGAGCATTGCGTTGAGCAGGGCTGGGTCGTCGATGGCGTAATGAGCCAGAGCAAGCAGCAGCTGCAGAACCTCTGGAAACTGCGCGAATACCTGTCGGAAACCATCTCCCACTACACGCCTTACAAGAACGACATTTCGGTCACTGTGTCGAAAGTGCCCGCGTTCCTCAATGAGATCGACGCCATCGTCAGCGAACATTACCCGGATTTCGAAGTGGTCTGGTACGGCCACATCGGCGACGGTAACTTGCACCTGAACATCCTCAAGCCGGGCGATCTGCCCAAAGAGGAGTTCTTCGCCCGCTGCGCGACGGTCAACAAGAAGGTGTTCGAGACCGTCGAGAAGTACAACGGCTCGATCTCGGCCGAGCACGGCGTGGGGCTGGTCAAGCGCGATTACCTCGAATACAGCCGCTCGCCGGTTGAAATCGAATACATGCGCGCAGTAAAGGCCGTGTTCGATCCGAACGGCATCATGAACCCCGGCAAGATCTTCGCGCTGTAAGCGAGGGTTTACTGAATAGACGCTGCAATAAAGGAACGCTCATGAGCTATCAGCACAAGTATGTCGACGGAACCAAGGTTCACTTCCCGCTGGGCAAGGTGGTTTGCATCGGCCGCAACTACGCCGAGCATGCCAAGGAGCTGGACAACCCGGTGCCGACCGAGCCGCTGCTGTTCATCAAGCCGGGCAGCTGCGTGGTCGAGATCGAAGGCGGTTTCAGCATTCCTCAGGACCGTGGTTCGGTGCATTACGAAGCCGAAATCGTGGTGCTGATCGGCAAGCCGCTGAGCAAGAACCCGAGCCGCGAAGAAGTGCTCGACGCCATTTCCGGCTTCGCACCGGGTCTGGACCTGACCCTACGCGATGTGCAGTCCAAGCTCAAAGAGAAAGGCCTGCCGTGGGAAATCGCCAAATCCTTCGATGGCGCGGCCGTCATCGCGCCGTTCGTGTCGCCTGACGTCTATCCGGATCTGACCGACATCTCGATCCGCCTGACCGTCAACGGCGAAGTGCGCCAGGACGGCAACAGCAGCCACATGCTCAATCCGATCGTGCCGATGATTCAGCACATGGCCTCGCAGTTCTCGCTGCAGGCGGGCGACCTCATCATGACTGGCACGCCAGCTGGCGTCGGGCCGTTCAACGTCGGTGACCAGATCGTGCTGGAACTGCCGGGCCAGAGCCGTTTCGAAAGCGACGTGCGCTGATCCTTGTCGCGCTGGCCAAAGGCCGCTTGTGAGTCCACAGGTGGCCTTTTTATTGCCTGGCGCACGTGCAGTCAGGTTGCCGTTTTTTTCACAACGCGTCTGGATAATGCTCTGCCGAATGCAGCACCACGCCGCTGCACCCATGGAATTTCTTCTTGCAGGATCGTTTCGATGGCCGCTACTGATCAATCGCTGAACACCCCCAAACCGCGTCGACGTTTTCAGTGGTCCTGGCTGCTGATCGCCTTGGTGGTGATCTTCGTGGGCCTGTCCTACGCCTGGCATTGGGATGACCGCGGCCTGCTGTGGGTGCGTGAGCAAGCGGCCTCGGCGGCCGAGCGCAACGCCAGCGTCTGGCTACCGGATTACCATGTGGTGATCGACGGCAAGCCGCTTGCCGGGCTGGAGAAGGACGAGGCCTCGGACCTTTCCTACGATGCCTCAAGCAAAACCCTGTATTCGGTGATGGGCAAGAACCCTTTCCTGGCTGAGCTGAGCCTGACTGGCGATGTGCTGCGCAAGATCCCGCTGGTAGGGTGGGGTAACCCAGAGGGCCTGGCTGTGCTGGGCAGCGGCGTGATTGCAATTGTCGACGAGCGCGAGCACATGATCAGCATGGTCACCGTCACGCCAGAGACCAAAAGCCTGAACATCGCTGACTTCCCGAAATACGACCTGGGCCCTTCGGCGGATCAGAACAAGGCATTCGAGGGCATTGCCTGGGACCCGCGTCATCAGCAGCTCCTGCTCGGCGAAGAGCGTCCGCCGGCGTTGTTCAGCTGGAAGTCCGAGGCCAGCGCCGTATTGAAGGGTGACAAGCAGAAGCTTGGCGGGGACAACCTGATCATGCGCAACCTCTCGGCATTGCATGTCGATCAGAAAACCGGCCATTTGCTGGCGCTGTCCGCTGAATCGCATTTGCTGTTGGAGCTGGACGAGAAGGGTAACGAGGTCAGCTTCATGTCGCTGATCCACGGCCTGCATGGCCTCGACCACACCATCCCCCGCGCCGAAGGCGTGACCATGGATGATGAGGACACCATTTATCTCGTCAGTGAGCCGAACCTGTTTTATTCCTTCAAGAAGAACTGATTTTTCCTACAACTGCTTTCAGCTTGGTTTCAGACTAGGGTGATATTAATGCGCCTCCATTTGAACCGAGTACGTCACATGCGTCATCTGTCCTCCACCCACGCGATGTTACTGACCTTGCTGACCACGGTGTCGCTGGCGTTGTCGGTTATCGCCGTACGTGAATACCGCGTGGTCGAGCGGGTCTGGTTCAACTGGCATATGTTCTGGCAGTCCAGCGACGCACAGGCGCTGGGGCTGGAGGATTACGAAGTGGTAATCGCGGCCCGGGTCATTGAAGGGCTGGCGGACAACGTTTCCGCTCTGAGTTTCGATCCTGATCGCAAAACCCTGTTTACCGTGACCAATAAGGACCCCGAGCTGGTCGAGCTGAGCCTGGAAGGTCGCGTCCTGCGGCGCATCCCGCTGACTGGGTTTGGCGACGCAGAAGCGGTGGAATACATCAGCCCCGGCATTTACGTGATCAGCGATGAGCACAGTCAGCGGCTGATCAAGGTGCAAGTAGATGACGACACCCGGTTTCTCGATGCCGCCGACGCCAAGCAACTGACCCTCGGGATCGATGCCGGGGGCAACAATGGTTTCGAGGGGCTGGCCTACGACAACAAGGGCAAGCGCCTGTTTGTCGCCAAGGAGCGCAGGCCGGTGCAGATCCTCGAAGTGCGCGGCTTCCCGAATCTCGATGACAGCACCCCGGACATCCTTGAAGTGACATCGAGCAAGCAGCGTGATGCAGGCCTGTTCGTGCGCGATCTGTCCAGTTTGCAGTTCGATGAGCGCAGTGGGCATCTCTTGGCGCTGTCGGATGAGTCGCGGCAGATTCTGGAGCTGGACACCGAGGGGCGGCCGGTCGGTAATGTGTCGCTGAGCAAGGGCAGCATGAACCTGAGCCAGAGCGTGCCGCAGGCGGAGGGGATCGCAATGGGGGATGACGGGACGTTGTATCTGGTGAGCGAGCCGAATCTGTTTTATGTGTTCAGGAAGCGGTAGATGGGCAGCGTGGTGTTTGTGGGTGTACAAACTCTTTGGGAGTGAGCTTGCTCACGAAGGGGTCAGTACATCCGAAGCATCTTTTTGTGGATGAAAAGCAGCCTTCGTGAGCAAGCTCACTCCCACAGGTTTGGCATTTCAATCATGCCGATACGTGCGGTCTTGCGTGATTAGCGAGTCAGGGTCTTCACGCCTTCCTGAGTGCCCAGCAGCAGCAAATCCGCCGAACGTGCCGCGAACAGGCCGTTGGTGACCACGCCGACGATGGCATTGATCTGCGCTTCCAACTCCACCGGGTTGGTGATGCTCATGTTGTGCACGTCGAGGATGATGTTGCCGTTGTCGGTCACCACGCCTTCGCGGTACACCGGGTCGCCGCCCAGTTTGACCAGTTGACGTGCCACGTGGCTGCGGGCCATCGGGATGACTTCGACCGGCAGCGGAAACGCGCCCAGCACCGGGACCAGCTTGCTGCCGTCGGCGATGCAGATGAAGGTCTTGGCCACGGCAGCAACGATCTTCTCGCGGGTCAGGGCCGCGCCGCCGCCCTTGATCAGGTTCAGGTGCTCGTCGCTTTCGTCAGCGCCGTCGATGTAGAACTCCAGGTCGCTGACCGTGTTCAGCTCATACACCGGAATACCGTGGCCTTTAAGGCGCGCAGCGGTGGCTTCGGAGCTCGCGATTGCGCCGTCGAACGCGCCTTTGTGCTGAGCCAGCGCATCGATGAAGCAATTGGCGGTGGAGCCGGTGCCGACGCCCACGATGCTTTTGTCGTCGAGTTTCGCAAGGATGAAGTCGACAGCGGCCTGGGCAACGGCCTGTTTGAGTTGATCCTGGGTCATGCGGGGCTCCAGAGGTAAAGAGCCTGTAGGAGCGCGCTTGCCCGCGAAGGCATTGTGTCAGGCACCGATGAGCTCAATTAAACGATGCTGTCGCGAACAAGCGCTCTCCTACAGGAGAGCGATAGGTTTAGGGGGCGGCATTATAACGACATGGCGTGGTTAAAGCCTGACTCTTGGTGTGGTCGTCGGTCGGGGCGCGGGGTAGACTTCTCGGCCTTGCCCTTTTCGTCAGTGATGCTTTCCCGATGCTCGAACAGTACGTCAAGAAAATCCTCACCTCCCGCGTCTACGACGTCGCCGTGGAAACCCCGCTGCAAGGCGCCCGTCAGCTGTCCGAGCGGCT